>QMNL01000128.1 GCA_003647755.1 Candidatus Coatesiibacteriota bacterium | reverse complement strand
TCCGAGGCGCCGAGCTTGCGCCCCATCTCTTCCCACAAAGCTGGGGTATCGCAGTTTGGCGGCGGCTCAGTGCCTAACTTTGAGACCATGTCGTTGCGGCTCATGACCCCGCGCTGCAAGCCCGCGATGGTGTTGCGTACCACTCTCGCTAACCTCTCGGCCAGAGCCTCCCCAACGCTGATTGGGCGCAGCCCGATGACTGCTACGCGGTTCGAGGCCGTTCTCCCTGCGTATTGTGCATTGCGTTTAGCGATCAGGTCTTGCCAGTAGCTCTTGCCCTTGCTCTCCAGGACGTCATGGATTTGCCTGGCGAAATCTTCAATCTGGGGCCTCAGGAAGTCCTGAAGAGGCCGCAACCTCAGGTAGGCGGGTTTCGTCAGTGCGGGGATGCTGCCGGCGATCGCCCGCTTCGTGGTGCCAGTGATGAACTGCTTGGCAATGACTTGCCCATTTATGTCGCGGCACTCCAGGGCCACGTCCACGACATAGCGGCAATCCACGTAGCTGATCAGGCCGCCCAATGGCACAAGGCCCGGGACAAGGCCCAGCCCGAAGAGGGAGTAGTGAACGCGAGCGGTTACTTTGTGTATGACCCCGGAAATCTCGAATAGTGGCGACATCTCAGGAGATAGCGGGGCGTCGAGCTTGGGGAAGCGGAAGATGCCCTTCGTCTCGAGATGCCTCTTGAGCATGGTCTTGAACTGGTCGGAGAGCAATGGGCACTGCTCAGAGGGCTCGTAGGGAGCGTAAGTGCCTCGTTCCGCCGGTTTCTTGAAGAACTGTGGGAACTCGAAAGTTACGTATGGCACAAGCCAGAGATCGAGGTAGGGGCTGCCCTTCACGTGGCCTGAACGCTTATCAACGAAATCAGACACAACGGCGACCGGGGTCTCCGGCGCCTTGGTCAGGCGCATCTGGTTTGTGGGCACGGAGTAGTAGATGTTCCTGACAACTTCGCAGTTGCAGCCTACGGAAGCGAGCAGCAGGACAAGGAGCAACAAATGCGGCGCAAGTCTGCTATAAAACGATGCCACATGCCCGGCTGTTTCATTCCTGGTGGCCATATTCACTCCACCTAGCATTCCAAGTAGTGCTTGCCAAACGTGCCTCGGTGAGAAAATTCATCGTCCCAGACAAATCTCAACTCCGTTCCGCAGAGAGACAAGGTCATGGCTAGCGATTAGTGTCCACTGTGGCTACACTTCCCGTCGCTGGGACAGATGCACCTTCCGGCGTTGGCTTGGGCTTGGCGCGCTCGGCGTTGTATCGCACCCTCGCAAGCTTGGCGCGCTTCAAGGCATGAGCGTTATTGTTGTCTATCAAAAGCACCTTCCGGTAGTAAAACAACGCCTTGCCAAAGTCGCCGGCGTCAAAGAAGCGATCGGCCGGCCCTATGTACGTCTTCACAAGGTCCGCCAAGATGGCCAATGCCTCCTTGTTCCCCGGGTCCACCTTGAGAGCCTCCTGGACAAAATGGTAGGCGCTCTCAGCCTCCGGCGTGGTGAACGCCTTCCTGTCAAACGCCTCCCTCGCCCGCTTGAGCAGAGCGATGACACTTAGTCTCCTGTCAACTTCCGACCTTAAGACGGGCGCCTCGAGGTTCTTTGGGTCCATCTTGATCACCTGGTCCAACAAAACGCCTGCTTGAACGAATTGGCCGTTCTTAATATGAAGCTTTGCCTCTGTCAGAAATGAGGCGATGGTCCTGTGCTTCTCAACAAGGCGCAGGAGCTCCGAGCCGACAGCCGCATCACCCTTTTGGGCGAGCCCGGTCTGGATCTCTTTCTCCGCGGCGTCCAGCTTGCGCTCGGCGATCAGCTCTCTCGCCTTGGCGAAATGCAGACCTGGATTGAGCTTCGGAGGCTTGGGCTTTTTGGGCGCTGCCTCAGCCATCTTGTCATGTTTGACTTTCTCTGAGAGATAATCGCTCAGCGCCTCACGGGGCCCGGTCATATCTGTGGGGATCAGGCTGATGAGTTTCACTATACCCCAGATGGCCCCTAAGAGGAGGAGTCCAACAATGAGAAAGCCAACCATCCGTCTCTTCATGAGTTTGTTCCTAATCGGCGCCACAAGTGAGCCACGACCCTCTAGCGGGGCCGACCTGGCCTGTATCTTTCCCTCCAAAGCATAGGACATGATGGTGAAGTTCTCCCAACGCTGCCACGGTTTTGGGCTCAGCGCCTTTTTGACAATGTAATTCCCGATGTCGGGCGCAGGCTTGACAAGTTGTGCCAGTTGTTTTCCGGACATGGCCTGCTTCTCAGGTTGCTTGGCCAGCCTTCTGGCCTGCGCTGACAGGTCAGGGAACTTGCCTGTCTGCATCTCATGCAGCAGTATGCCTGCCGCGTAAATATCGCAGGTAATCCTGTAAACAGGTTTGCTGACTTGCTGTTCGGCAGGCAGATACTCAACCAGGCTCGCCCTGTCGATCCCCGTGACTCTCTTCCCAGCTGGCGAATGCAGTAACCAGTCCTTGAGTCGCCTCGAGATACCGAGATCACAGAGCACAAGGTCGCCCTTCTCGCCAATCATGATGTTTCGCCGGGTCAGATCATAGTGGCCAACGCCGTGCGTATGCGCAACTTGCATCGCGGCGCACAGCTGGAGCATGTAATCCTTTGCGAGCTCGAAGGGAAGTTGGCCGCGTTTCGTCAGAACATCCTCGAGCGTCAGGCCATCGAAGTAGTCGGTCACAATGGCGAGGTGGTCGCCCGAAACAATGAAATCCCTGTATCTCACAATTGACGAATGTTTAATGGCGGCGATTTCCCCGAAGACCTCGCGCAGATCGCGGATGAGGTCCCGGTCGGACGCAAATACTGGCTTCAAGAGCTTGACCGCCACCTTCTCCTCCAATTGGAGGTCTGTGGCGAGGTAAACCGTCCCAGTGGCGCCGCCGGCCTCGTGCCCGAGACGCCTTTCCAGGCGATACCTGTTCTGAATTACTGTTTTGCTCTCCATCTTCACCAGGCTCCGCCCGATGAGGCTGTCTGAAACGAGATATCTAGTCGCCCAGACCTAGGCCTTCCGAGCTCCGTCACCCTCGGTCTCAGGCACGTCCTCGGTGGGCTTTTCAGGTTCCTTCTCCCGATAGACTTCAACGACCGCCCGGACAGATATGTCGGCCTGCTTGAGAGCGGCTTTTATCTGGGCAGCCGAGGCATCGTCGCTTTTCACAACAAAATTGACTTTCGCTGGCAAATTGCTCTCCTAAAACGCGCCTCATGCGCTCTACGCAACTGCATGCAAAACGCCTCGAAGCGTGCAACTGATTCATCTTTACAAGCAGACGTTTCTACTTAGCCAATCTAAGCCAGCGGTGGAGCGATTGTCAAGAGACGGAAATAGCCCCCAGTGCCAATACGCCCGACCAGCCAATTCCCTTGAGGGTCGCCTTGCCCCTGAGGAGAATCTGTGGTTGAGTAGATCATGTGATAATCCGGATGCGCTATTGCTGCGCAGTTTTTCACAAATGAGGCTCAGCTGATATGAGACGAGATGGTGTCCTCTAGAGTTCCTTCAAAGCAAGGGTTACCGACGCAACCGGACGTCAGGCGCTTTCCGGGACGCGCGAGGCCTTTTCTGAAATGGGCGGGCGGAAAGCAACAATTACTCGCCCAGTTCGAGCGTTATTTCCCCACGAACTTCAAGCGATATTTCGAGCCGTTCGTTGGCGGAGGCGCGGTCTTCTTTCACCTCTGGAACACTGGACGCTTGCCAGACGATGTATTTCTCTTTGACAACAGCGAGGAGCTGATAAATGCCTACAAGGCTGTCAGGGATAATTTGGAGGAGCTCATATCACTTTTGGCGGTGCACAAGGAGAGGCACAATCGGGACTATTATTACGCCATTCGAGACCTCGACAGGCAGAGCGTCGAACTGAGCAATGTCGAAAGGGCAGCCCGCGCCATCTACCTGAATAGGACCTGCTACAACGGCCTCTATAGGGTGAACGCAAAGGGGCAGTTCAACGTCCCGATGGGCAGCTACAAGGACCCTACGATACTGCATGAAGACGTGCTACGGGCTGCAAGCGCGGCGCTTCAGGGCGTAACGATCGAGGCGCGAGACTTCCGGTCGGTCGTTGACCTCTGTCGGCCAGGCGACTTCGTCTATCTCGATCCACCATACTATCCGCTGACGAAGACCGCGAGCTTCAGGAGCTACACGGCGGCGAGTTTCAGCGACGACGACCAGCGAGACCTGGCCGCCGTGTTTAGGCAATTGACTGAAAAGGGCTGCCTCTGCATGTTGAGCAACTCCAACACGCCGTTTATCCTGGGACTTTACGGCGACTTCCGCATAGAGACTGTCAATGCAATCCGCGCCATAAACTGCGACGGCGCAGCCAGGTGCGGCGTCCAGGAAGCGCTTGTGCTGAGCTATCAAAGATGATGACGGGACGCTGTAGGAGCCAGTCTTAACGGATGGCTTGTCCCGCCGAGAAGGCAGCCAAATGAGCGGCAGGAACGGGCGACCCAGACAACCAGGACGCCATTGTACTGATCAGCCAAGCGGGGAGGCGTATACTGAATCCGAACATATTCTAAAGGAACTGAAAGGCATATTGACTCAGGGCAAACCAGCTTTATGATGGGGGCTAGTATTTAACGAAGGGGCGCAAGGTGTTGATGCGCGTCGTCTCAGAGCTCCCGATGCCGTAGGGGCAACCCAGGAGATACGTGATGATCAAGAAGTTTGGCGTGAAGAATTTCAAAGCTTTCAAAGATACGGGCGACATTGAACTTAAGCCGATGACCGTGGTTGCCGGCCCAAACAGTAGCGGTAAGACGACGATCTTGCAGAGTCTACTGCTTCTCAAGCAAACCCTTGAGAACAAGAATCCGGGTGTCGAGCTTGATCTGGATGGTAGGTTTATGCAGCTGACCTCGCTAAAGGAACTAGGGTTCGGCAAGCCATCTTCACAAAAATGCGAAATAAGCTATGCCTTCACACTGGAAACGGAGATACCGGTGAAAGTAGCTCCCAGGTACTTCCCGAATCTCACCGTTTCGGAAGAGAGCCACCAATTGTCCCTCCTGAGCGACGTGGCTTTCTCATTCCGGTGCATGCGTGCCCCGGGGGAGAAACAGAGGATACAAGTGGCCAAGTTCGATTTGCAGACACACCTGGACGACTTCGCTGGTCCCCGATTCTCCTTTCGCTATGCGGGCAAGGAGGTCACAGCCCAAGTGGGAGGAGCTGGCATTGATAGGATGCAACCTGGACGAGACAGAAAGATACTGGCAGTAGGAGGAGCCCATTTCGTGCCTTCTTTTCTCTTGTTCAAGCGGCTTGGCAATCCACCGGAGGAGAGGACCCAGGTAGCGGAGGTCTGGCTTGACCAGATATTTGCTATACCACTCCGGGAATTGGCAACAGAGCTCGAACGGAACATCAGATATCTCGGTCCGTTAAGAGAAGAACCAAAGCCTGCATACTTGCACTCTGGCACGTCGTCAGCGGAAATAGGTAAAAGAGGTGAATTTGCTGCCCAAATACTATGGCTTGAAAGAAACGAACGGATTCTCTATAAGCCAAGCCTTTATGCGAATGCCGAAACAGTCTCTCTGGGTAATGCGGTGAATGATACATTCCGCCGTTTTGGTATAGCGGACGGTATTGAGGTCAAATCCGAGGAATCGGTCACCTATCAGATTCTGTTCCCTCTGATGGGACACAAAGGCAAGAAGCATGTGACAATCGCGGATGTAGGGTTCGGCGTGAGCCAGCTTCTGCCAATAGTCGTGATGGGCCTGAGATCTCAGTCCTCTTCGCTATTGCTGTTCGAGCAACCGGAGATCCATCTGCACCC
>QMNL01000127.1 GCA_003647755.1 Candidatus Coatesiibacteriota bacterium | reverse complement strand
ATTACTTGCCCTTCTCGACCACAGCAGTGCTCATCACCAGCTCAGCTGCGACCTTTCCCTCGACTGTTGCTTTGCCCTTCATCCTGACATAGATCCCCACCTGCGCGGTCTTAGTCACATCAAGCTTCAGCTGGTCCCCCGGGACGACGGGCCGGCGAAACTTGGCGCTATCGATCGTCATGAAGACAAGCAACTTGTTGTCGATGTCGTCCAGCATGTTCATTAGGAGCACTGCGCCGGTCTGGGCGAGCGACTCGACGAGCAATACCCCCGGCATGACCTTCTGCTCAGGAAAATGCCCCTGAAAGAACCACTCGTTCACCGAGACATTCTTAAGCCCCGTGATAGTGCCCTGCTCAACGTCCATCTCAAGTATCCTGTCAACCAAGAGAAACGGAAATCGATGTGGCAAGAAGCGCATTATCCCCTGCACGTCCAACACCTGGTCCACCTGCAACACCTCACATCTGTTCGTTAGGATTCCGACTGGCCAAGACGTTCGGTGAGCATCTTGACCTGCTTTTTCAACTCCCTGACTTCGCTCATCAGTTTTGGCAGCCTTATGATCCCTGCAACCTGCCTACGCCATTCATCGATGGAGACCGCGGGTATCCCCCCGACCACGGATCCATCCGGGATGTCCCGCGGGATGCCGGCCTTGCTCGCGGCAATCACGTTATCGCCTATTGATATGTGCCCTGCCACACCGACTTGGCCTGCAAGGGTGCAATTGTTCCCGATACTGGTGCTCCCGGCTATCCCCACCTGCGCAACTAGCAACGTGTTCTTGCCGACCGTAACGTTGTGCGCCACGTGAACTAGGTTGTCTATCTTGCAGCCAGAACCGATCATCGTGCTCCCAAAAGTCGCTCTATCAATGGCAACAGACGCCCCCACCTCCACATCGTCTCCTATGACGACGTTGCCGATCTGCGGTATCTTCACGTGCCGACCCTTGTCATTGATGAACCCATACCCGTCGCTGCCGATGACCGCCCCTGAGTGGACGATGCACCTGTCGCCGATTACCGTGTCGTCAAGTATGGAGACCTGCGGTTTGATGACCGTGTCCCGACCTATCTTAACGTTCCGGCCTATATAGACCTGGGGGTAAATAACGGAATCCGGGCCTATCGAGGCGCCGGCATCAATAAAACTGAACGCACCGACAGCGGCACTGCTCGCCACCTGGGCCTCTCCACTAACGGCCGCGCTCTGTGATATGCCAGGCTCAGGCCTGAACGTGGGATGGAAGATGTTCACGAGCTTCACGAAGGACAGGTAAGGATTTGGCGAGACTATGTGCGGCAGTCGGCACTCCTCAATCCCCTCAAAGACGATAACCGCGCTTGCCGCGGTCTTATCGAGCAAGGACAAATGCCTGCGGTCCGTTACAAATGATATGTCCCCTTCGCCCGCGGCCTCAATGGCTGAGACGCCGGTAATGACGAGGTCGGCAGGCCCGAACCGCTCGAGCCCCAGCATCTTGGCAATCTCTTCAAGTGTCAGCTGCACCTTGTTTTCTCCTATCTTGCTGCCTTTCCCCATGGCATTCGCCGATCCGAAGACCACCATCCGTAAACCCCCGATCTGCCAGAGCCTTCTTCAATTACCAGCCGGACTCGGAGAAGGACTCCCGCCGGCAGGAGCTGGTCTTGCCGTGCTGCTGTCGGGGACCTTCTTTACCCACTCGGACTCAAGGGCAGAGAGAACCTCGGCAGTAACATCTGTGGCGCCGCTGGAGTACACCATGCTTGGCGGGGAGTTCATGAGCACCAGGTCGTAGCCCTTCTGTTTAGCGATCTTCTCGATGACCGACCTGACCTGTCTCGTCAGGGAGTTCATCATCCTAGTCTGCTTATCCTGCAACTCCTTGTTCGTATCATCCACCAGGAACTTCAGGTCGAGCTTCTCCTTCTCGAACAGTCGCTGTTTATCTCTTCTTTCAGCCTGACTAAGGGCCATAAACCCCGGCGACGAGATCTCTTTCTCGAGCTGTTTCAGCTCAGATGTCTTGCTGTCAATCTTTGCCTTCGCCTTTGTTACGTGTTCCTTGAACTTCAGCTGCGCAGCCCTGCCAGGAAGGCTGTTCATCAGAATGGCTTTCAGATCAACCGTCACGATGACCTGCTGGGGAGCATTCGGCGAGTAAGCGACTGAACTGCCAAGAGCCATCAGGCCGAGGCACAGACCGATGCCCAGACCAGTTGTGATTGCGCAAGGCCTTCCCGTCATCATTTGCCGCCCTGCCCCGGTTTTGCCTGGGTTATCTTGTCTATTCGTTTGATCATCTCGTCTGTCAGGTCATAGCGCGGGTTCCCGTATAGGACTACCCCAAGTCGCTCGAGAATGATCGAGTAGCCAAGTTCCTTGGCCATCTCGGCCGCAGTCTGCTCCACCAATTTCTGGATTTTCTGTGAGTTCTTCTTGTTCAGCGCATCCGCCTCGTCGTAGGCATCGGAGACGAACATGTCCAGGTCGGCCTTCTTCTTTCTCTGTTCACGCTTCAGCTTTTCACGTGCCTGGTTGGTCAGGGGGAGCGCCTCATTCGCGATCTTGTCGCTTAATTGCTTAAGTTCTTGCTCTCTCCGATCGATCTCGGCCTGCTTCTCATTCTGCAGGTCCTTTAGCTGCTGCTGCGCTCGCTTACCAATCTGTGTCTCCGTGAGAATGCGCTGCTGCTCGACGAAGCCTATCTTGACGCTCGTAGCCGGAGCCGGCTGCGTGGAACCAACGCTTAGCGTTACTGCCAAGACCGCAAACGTCGCAACTGCGACTATCCCAGCTAAAATACCTCTCATAGTGATGGAAACCTCCTAACTACTTCTGCCCTGTTTCACTCCAAATGACGCCCAGCAAGCAGTGAGCGCCAAGCACTTCCCTGCGCGACATGCAGGATGTTACCTTATTAAAATCGAGTTAATTACCTATCCCTATAGCAAAATCAAAACTCGACCTCTGCTCACCCTCAAACGGCTTGCGCTTAATACCATACACCAAGCGAATCGGATAGACAAACATCGGCACAAATATCCTGACCTCCACACCATAACTCGTCCTAAGCTCGTCTAGCTGGTAGCTCTCGCCCTCCGGAAAGACTTGGCCCGCATCGAAAAACACGCCCACATGCAGTGGGTCGGCCAAAACATAGAAAAGCTCTCCCGTGAACAGAAGCGACTTGTTTCCCCCAACCGAGTTGCCGTTCTTGTCCCTCGGGCCCAATTCGTAGGTGTCGAAGCCCCGACCGCCGAGCACTGCTCCGCCAAGGTAATACCTCTCAAATATCGGCAGGGTGTCGCCGCCATAGCCCTCCCCGTATTCAAGCCGGCCTTTTGCCGACAGGGTGAAGCGGTCCGACAGGGGGAAGTAATACCTCATGTCTGCTTTCAGCTTGTAGAACTCGTTGCTCCCGCCCAAAATCGACCCGGCAAGCCTCCCGCTTGCCAACGCATAGATGCCCCGCGTAGGCTTTATCCAGCTGTCCCTTGAATCCCACCATATCGACACCATATCGCTGCTGGTCAGGCTTGTCTCCTCCTCATAGATGATGTCGCTCCGCAGCGGCGCCAGCCTGTCGTGGGAGCTTACGCCCGGGTCCCAATGTATGGACCTGCTGTTGCTCCGGTAACTTGAGGAGCCAATATCCGATACATTGACGCTCTCAAGCCTGTAAGTATTAGAGATGTGCAACCAGTCCGAGAGCTGGCGCCCAATTGTCAGCCGACCACCTGCTGCCTCCCTCGTGTACCAATCATACTCCGTCTTGTGGTCGTAAAGGCCGGCTCCAAATGAATAATCGCTGTCGAGCAAATGTGGCTCATCAAAATCGACATCGTAGGCTGTGCTCTTCGACGTGAAGTTTACTGTTACGCCAAAGGTCTGGCCGTAGCCCAAGAAGTTGTGCTCCACAATGCTGCCGCCTATCCCGAACTTCTGGTATTTGCTGTAGCTGGCAGAAAAACGCAACTCGTGAAGGCGTCCCTCCTTTACACCGATGTTCACGTCCGCCGTCTTCTTCTCCGGGTTGGGGTGCAGCTCCGGCTTGATCTCGGGCTCGATATAGCCCAAATAGCGAATCTTCTCGATGCCCGAGCGCAATTTAGTCATGTCGAGAATATCTCCCTCTGTCACCTTCACCTCACGTCTGAGCACCTTGTCTCGCGTCCTGGTGTTACCAGTGAAAGACAACCGGCCAAGCCTGAACTGATCGCCCTCGTCGATCTTGATTAGAATGTCAACCGTCCCAGTGGCCCTGTGCAGCTTGTGCTCGGCATGAACTTGTGCCGCAATATACCCCTTGCTTCCATAGCGTTCCCGAATCGCCGCCATCGCCGTCTCCTCCACCGACAGATTGTAACCTATCCCTGCGGCGAGCTTCCCCTTGTATCTCCGAAAAATGGCGAACCTCATTCGTCCCGGAATGACGATATGTCGCAAGGACTGCATCAGCTCATCTGTCGAGAAGACTGTGTTGCCCTCAATTGCTACCGTGCCGATCTTGTAGTGTTTGCCCTCCGAGACCATGAACTTGATCTCCAGGCCCTTCCGCTTTTCGCTATACTTGACTGTGGGTTTGCTGACACTGACCTCAATGTAGCCATTGCTCTTGTAGAAATGCTCAATCCTCTTCCTATCTTCCTCCAACTGGTCAGGATCGAATTTCCCTAGCTTGCTGAAAAAAAACCGCACACCGTTGATCGGGTGTTTGCAGAAACGCTCCCTGGTTAACAGCTGCCCCTTGAGCTTGAAATCCGAGAACGTAACGTTCCCACCAAAGATTATGTCTGAGACCTTCACCTTGGCTCGCTCGTCGATCGCAAAGCTCACCACCACTGTGCCGGGAGCCACCTTGTTCACCTCGGGGGTTATCTTGGCGTACGAAAAGCCCCGCTGGCGGTATAGACCCCTGATTGCCGCCACGCTCTCCGCCAACTTTGACTTGTCGAGAGGTTTCTTGAGTTCGACCGTGATCTTCTCCCTTATCTTGTCGGTCTTGACTTTCTTGTTGCCCGTGATCTTGATCGCATCCACCAACGGCCTCTCCACAACCACAAAGATCAGGGCTATCCCGTCCTCGAACGGTTCAGTATAGACCTTTATGTCATCGAAGAAGCCAAGCGCATACAGGTTATGTATCTGCTGGCTTAACGCAGCCGGCGAGAAGGTGTCCCCGGGTTTTATCTTGATGTAGAAGAGCACTGTCTTGGGACTAACTCTTCTGGCCCCCTCGACCCTGACCCTCTTGACGATCGGTGCCGGCCCCGCTGTGCAGTAGCCCAGGGCCAGTAGGCCTATGAGAAGAGCGATTGCAGCGGCGGAGAATGTAGCGTCCCTCATCTTATCGGGCCGTTATTTGCCGCTATCGACACCAACTTTTGTCTCAACTACGCCTCGGCTCTTGCCCCGGACAAACGCTATCTTGCCATCCTCAACTGTTATCGTAACAAGGCTGCCAGCCTTGATCTTCCCTGAAATGAACTCGTCCGCAAGCGGGTCCTCAACGAACCTCTGAACGAGGCGCCTAAGTGGTCTTGCGCCGCCCTTCTGCTTCATCGCCCTGGAGACCAACCACTCCAGCGACTGATCGTCCGCACTCACGTGGAGTCCCGTCCGAGAGATATTCTTATCGAGCTCTTCAATGAACATCGAGGCAATCGCCAAGAGAGCCGGCCTGTCGAGTTCCCTAAAATATACAACCTCGTCGAGCCGATTCATGAACTCGGGCGCGAACTTCTGCGCCGTCTCCTTGACAAGCATTTCCCTGATCTTCGTGCTCTGCTTGTCGCTAGAATCTCCACCAAAACCCAGGGAAATACCTTTACT
>QMNL01000126.1 GCA_003647755.1 Candidatus Coatesiibacteriota bacterium | reverse complement strand
GGTAGTCCGGTCGGTATCGATTGTGACCGTTGGCGAAGCCAAAGCCATCGTCCAGACAGCCCAGGCCAATGCGAAAACAGCACAAACAACCGCTGCTCTCATCTGTTTCCCTCCTTTTCAGGAGAGTTGATGTTACTTATGTCCGCCCACAATCAGCGGTACGCACTATCTATTCCAAAACACCAATATCAAGTCTAAAATGCTATCCTATCCTGAGTCAAGGTAAGAATGGAATCGACATTTTACGTTAGCAATAAGCCGAACCGTAAGTCATTTACAGCGATAGGCATGTAAGGAGCACAGGATGGCGAGGTATCGCGCGTAGCGAATCGTGCGGTCATTACAGGTGGCGAACCCGGCCTACATCGGCCAATGTGGACTACGGGATTCTTGAGATGACGTAACCTGCGAGCTGGCGCAGGGGCTCAGCGCTGGCGTTGTATTGGTCGAGGAGGGAGAGTGCTTTCGTGATGTGCCTACGTGCGATTCTGGCCGCCTCACCTGCGCCCAGCAGCGTTGTTATGGTCTGGCTGGATGTGGTAGGCGGAGGATCAGGGCGGGGTGATGGGGGCAGGCTTGCGCCAGATGCTTCGAGTTGAGACCCGCCCGGGTCACTATGCACCCGTGCGGGTGCATCGAAGATGTCGTCTGTGATCTGGTAGGCCAGGCCCAGGTTGCGTCCGTAGCCTTCAAGGGCGTTGATGTTCTGTTCACTAGCGCCAGCGAGAATCGCTGGCAGCTGGGCAGACGCTGCGAAAAGCTGGCCTGTCTTGTGCTCGTTCACGTATTCCATGGTTCTCAAGTCCCATGCGAGGTCTGCCGAGAGCTCGGTAACCTGTCCAGCGGCCATGCCGGCCGGTCCGACCGTCTCCGCGAGCAGGTTGAGCACGCGGTTTGCCACGCCGGCGGAAGAGCCGAGTGCCGCCACATTTGCGGATAGGTATGCAAAGCCACGGGTAAGGAGCGAGACGGCGGCCAAAATGGCGGTAGGCTCGTCAAACTTGCGGTGAAGCGATGGCCTTTTCCGCCTCGTGCTAGAATCGTCCATGGACGGGAGATCGTCAAAGATAAGCGAGCTGGTGTGGATGCACTCGACAGCGCAGGCAGCATCGAGAAACTCCCGTGCCTTTCGCCCCAGCAACTCTGCCACGCAGAAGACAATGCACGGCCGAAGCCGCTTGCCCCCGACGAGAGCGTATTGGATGGCGAGCCTGAGCCGGTCGGAAGGCGCAGCTTGCTGGAGCGACTCAGCTTTATAAATCGCAGTCTGAGGCCTCGTCGAAAGCCCTTTCGCTTCCACTGGAGTCCGTTCCGTGAGGCCGTGCTGTGGGTCGGCCCGGTCGAGCGCCTCGTTGACGAGTGCTTGGCACCATGCCAGTTTAGAAAGGAAATCCATCAATCGGAGACGAACTCTAGAGCCCTCTCGAGCTTCGATTTCTGCTCCATCGATTCCTTGTGGCGCCTCTTGACCAGCTCTATCACGTCCGCTGGCGCCTTGGCCATAAACTCGCGGTTGCGGAGCTTGAAGTCATCGGACTTGATGTTCTTGTCCACCTTTGCCAGGCCACGACGCAGCCGGACCTGCTCCTTCTTAAAATCAATGATCCCCTCCAGGGGAACGAATATCTCGCAGTTCGTGGCCACGGCCGTGGCGCAGTGTTTCCGATCAGGTTCCTCGCCGGTGACCGTAAACTTACTGGTTTTCGCCAAGAAAACCACGTAATCTCTGTGCGCATCCAGCAGCGCCCTGAGAGCCTCGTCTTTGGAATAGACCACGAGCGGAACCGAGAGCGATGGCGAGACATTCATCTCGCTCCTTATCGTCCTGGCCTTTGTGATGATTTCCATCAATATGGACATGGAGCGCTCCGCCTGATCATCCGCGGTTTCAGGGCCTGCCTCAGGCCACTGGGCAACGGCGATGCTCACCGGCGAATTCTCGCCCTTCGGGAGATGCTGCCATACCTCCTCGGTTATGAACGGCATGATCGGGTGCAGTATCCGCAGGAGGATGTCCAAAGTGCCACACAGCAGCTTCTGTGACCGGGCCTTTCTGGCTGGATCATTCTCCTGATATAGATCGAGCTTGGCCAGCTCAATGAACCAATCGCAGTACTCGTGCCATATAAACTGGTAGAGAAGATCGCAGGCCTCGTAGAACCTATAACGGTCGAGGTCTTCGGCCACGTCGGTCACGACACGTGTGAGCCTGCTGATTACCCATCTGTCGGCGAGCGAAAGCGGGCTATTCTCACCCAGGGCGCTGAGGTCTGAAAGCTTCGTTAGACCTGCACCATCTCCTACGAGTCGTGAGCTTGACTCCTCGCCCTCGCTGGTGAGATTCATCAGGATGAACCGCGAGGCGTTCCAGACCTTGTTGACGAAATTGCGATAGCCCGCGACCCTCCCCTCCGAGATGGGCAAAAACTGCCGGCCTGGCACGGATTGCACCGCCAGGGCGAAGCGAACCGCATCGGTTCCGAAGTCCGAGATAAGTTTTCTCGCATCGACGACATTGTCTTTTGACTTGGACATCTTCTGTCCCTTCTCGTCGCAGATAAGCCCATTGAAATAGACGACCTTGAAGGGGACTTCGTGCATGTTGTAGAGGCCCATCATGATCATCCGAGCGACCCAGAAGAAGATGATGTCGAACGCCGTGATGAGGCACGAAGTCGGGTAGTAACGACTAAGGTCCGGGCTGTCGTCCGGCCAGCCGAGCGTCGAAAACGGCCAGAGAGCCGAACTGAACCACGTGTCGAGCACGTCCTCATCCTGAACAATGTCCTTAGACCCGCACTTGGGGCAGACCTGCGGCTTGGTCTCCGCAACCATCGTCTCGTTGCACGATTGACAGTAGAACGCCGGGATCCTGTGCCCCCACCACAGCTGCCGCGAGATGCACCAGTCCCGGATGTTCTCCATCCAGTCGTAATACAGATTCGCCCACGACGGCGCTATGAACTGAACGTCGCCATTGCGGACAGCCTCTATGGCCGGCTCGGCAAGTGGCTTCATCTTCAAGAACCACTGCTGCGACAGGTAAGGCTCCACGATCGTGTCGCACCGCTGGCAGTGCCCTACCATGTGCTTGTGCGGCTCTATCTTCTCGAGCAGGCCGTTCGCCTTCAAATACTTCACCAACCGCCGGCGGCAATCGAACCTGTCCAGACCCGCATACTCCCCAGCATTCTGGTTCATCGTCCCGTCCCTGTTCATCACCGTGATGCGCGGCAGGCCGTGCCGATTGCCAATCTCGAAGTCGTTCGGGTCGTGTGCAGGGGTGATCTTGACGATTCCCGTCCCAAACTTCGGGTCAACCTGCTCATCTGTTATCACTGGCAACTCCCGGCCTATGACCGGCAGAACGATCGTCTTGTCCTTAAGAAACGCAGCCCTCTTATCGGACGGGTGGATGGCGACCGCCGTGTCTCCCAGCATCGTCTCGGGCCTCGTGGTCGCAACTACTATATGGTCAACCGTGTCTTTTATGGGATACTTAATATAGTATAGATTGCCGTCAACCTGGGAGTGAATCGCCTCCAGGTCCGAAAGCGCCGTCTGGCACCTGGGGCACCAGTTAATGATGTAAAACCCCCTGTAAATGAGCCCATCCTCGTAGAGCCTCACGAAGGCCGTCGTTACAGCCTTGCACAGACCAGCGTCCAGCGTGAACCGCTCCCTCGACCAGTCGAGCGCCGCGCCCAGCTTCTTCAACTGATCCGTGATCGTCTTGTGCGACGAGCGCTTCCACTCCCAGACCCGCTCGACGAACTTCTCGCGCCCCAGGTCTTCTTTCCTCAGGCCCTCTTTCGCCAGCTCCCTCTCAACGACGGTCTGCGTCGCTATCCCGGCGTGGTCCGTGCCCGGCAGCCAGAGTGTGTCGTAGCCCCTCGCTCGCTTGAAACGTATCACGAGGTCCTGCAGCACCATCGGCAAGAGGTGCCCCGTGTGCAGAACGCCCGTCACGTTAGGCGGAGGGATGACGATGCAGAAGGGCGGCTTGCCAGAATCAGGCCGCGCCTTGAACAACTCGTGCTCCTCCCAAAAACGATACCACTTCTCCTCGTATCGCGAGGGCTCGTACCTCTTTGCAAGCGATATTCCCATTGGGCTACCGATTCTCGCCTTCTGACTTGAACATCTCGGCGATGAGCCGCTCGGACAACTTGGGCAGCAAATCCTGCACGGCGCGCCTCGCCATCCGCCTCATGTTCTCGGTCAACGAACGTTTCAAGCTCGCCTTCAACTCCGCTCCGACCCGTTCCAAGGCGCTGTCCACCGCGCTATCGATCATTCTCGCCAAGAACTCCTCGTCTTCAAGCGTGCGCTTCCCCTCCGTCTCTTGCTCCGTCACTGCCTCTGCCTCCAATCTTTTCTCTTCGTTCTTTGACACCTCTTCAGGGCTCACCGTGGCTGCCGCCAACAGCTCCTCTGACTCATCTGGGCCAACCCCGTCCTCCTCATGCGGCGCATCGTCAACTTCGTCCGGCCCTACGCCAAACTTCTCAAGCTCCGGCACCTCAGGGGGCGCCTCCGCCTCAGGTCCCACATCTAGCTCCTTAAGAGCCTCGTCCAGTGCCCGGTCCAGCTCCTCGTCAGAAATCGAAACGGCCTCCGGCGCAACACGCGACTCCCGTGTGGGGGCCGTTGTAGGGGCCGGCGCGGAGAGGACTGCTTCGATCCTCTCTCTCAATCTCTCTATTGTAAAGGGTTTAGACAGACGCCAGCGAGAGCTGAGCCCATCTAGGCCCAAGCTGCTCGCCCTGTCGAAACTCCCCTCCAAAACCAGCATCCGAATCCCCCGCGTGGGCTCATCCTGCTGAAGCTCCTCGCAAAGGGCCGCAACGTTACGACCACGCGACGGTGGATCAAGCACTACCAAGTGAGGGAGCTGCTCCCTAACGTTCTGCAGACTCACGTCATCGAAACTGATGTTGCTCACGTCATAACCTTCTGGAAGGCTTGCAGACACCGTCCGCGCAACATAGGGATAATCAGACCAGACGACTATCCTCTTGTTCATCTTGCCCCCTGAACGTTGTCCGCTGGCTTATTTTTTGTCGCTCCCTTCTGCGCTGCTCCCCGCCGGACAGGATTGCCAGCAGAATCTATCACGGTAACGTTCTGCGGGACATCCAAGGCAAATAAGGAGCTCTTGAAGCGCTTGGGCATTTTGATGTGCGAGAAGGATATACGCGTCTTGTTCCCATAGATGTCCACGTAGGTGGTTTCCTCGACCAGGAAAGTCTTTTTGTTGATCGCAAGGTCCAGCCTTAACAGATTCCCCATCGGTTTCTTCGGCACAATCCTAACGACGTAACGATCAGACTTGGGCTCACGCTTGTCATCGGGCAGAAGCCGCGCCTTGAACCGGCCCATTACGCTCCTCTGGCCTCCCAACAGGTCCAGCAAAGCCTTGAGCTCCTCCATCTCGCTCGCGTCGCTAAAAACCAGCTGCTTGTCGGAGGGCACGTAGAACAGAACCCTCCCCCCAGAAACCACGAGATGCTGCACCACGGGCTTCTCGTAATCCCATCTGACCTTCCCCGGCTTTTCAGCGTAATACAGACCCCTCGAGTGCTCCTCCTTGCCCATCGTCGCATTGAACGTAACCTGCTTGAACGAGGCCTGCATGCGATCGATCGCAGCGTACCTCGCTTGCGCCCTGGCGAGAACCGTGGCCACGCTCGCAGCACCGCTTTCTGCCGCCAGGACATCGCTGACACAGAGCAAACACACACCGCAGGCCAGCGCAAGGCCAGCCCTTATCACGCGTTCCACATCACACCTTCTGACGTTTCTGTTTCCCAACCTTCCAATGGCCGAACATCATATCATACCTACCAGCTG
>QMNL01000125.1 GCA_003647755.1 Candidatus Coatesiibacteriota bacterium | reverse complement strand
GATTGGGGAAACTCCTCGCGACGAGAAAAAGCGGCGTCAAGCCGCCGCACTCCAAAGGGCTACAACCAGCTGCGTGAATCCGATTATTGGGGAATCAGACTGGACCTCGTGGGGCAGATTCTCAGTATCTGGCTGAGGTCGCCGTTGAGGTGCGTCTTACGGATTTGCAGTACCCCTGAGCGATACAGGGGTTAAGTAGCCTCTTGCATCACGTCGGTGGCAACGGGCAGCCAGGGACCCGTGAAGTTCAGGAAGTTCACCAAGGGTCTTGTTGGTGTCTCTTACTCTCGCTCACGGAACGTCTTTGAGGGGCAAAAGCACTTATGGCAACGGAGGCTCTCCGCCGGAATCAAGCCTTCTCCGCATCCCCCACGTCCTTTAGCATAGCCGAGGCGATGATGCCGACGACGACGGCGAACCAAAGCGTGCACAGACGAATAATAATCGTTGCGGCGGCGGCCAGACTTGTTGGAATGGGGTTTTCGCAAGAGATCTTCACCAACAGGCCGGTCAGGCTCACCTCGGTCAGACCTATCCCGCCCGGCATCATCGTAATGGCGCCGGCAATGGTCGAGAACGCATAGATGAAGACCGCGTTCAGGAAACCTGCGCACCCCGTGAGGCCGAGCGCTTCGAGCACGACGTAGAACGCGATGCATTCGCAGGACCAGGAGACGACGCTCAAAGCAACCGCCGGCACCAGCCGCCTGAGCGCTATCAGCTGGTAGATCGATTCATAGGCCTCGAACGCCTTGTCGGTGAATCTTCGCACAAGCGGCACCCTGCCCGTAAGTCGAATTAGCGGTTCGGCGAGGCGCCGACTGCCGACTATCAGAATAACAGCGACCGTAAATGCGGTGCTTATCAGAATGACCTTGCCGCCGGTTGCGAACGCGACGGCTCCGTAGGCGGAAAGAATCAAGAAGCCGATGAAGTCTGTGAAACGCTCGGCTGCGACAATCGGGGCTGTTTTGGCGATCGGCGAGCCGTCGATCATCTTGACGAAAAGCGACTTGACGACCTCGCCGAACCTGCCCGGGCTTATCGTCATCGTGAGCCCGGCCAGGAAGACCTTGAAGCTCTGGCCCCTAGATATCTTCACGCCCAAGAGCCTCAAGTAGTAGTGCCATTTGCAGAACCTGAGTATGTAATTGAGGAATGCGAGTCCCAGGACGAGCGGGAGGAGGCAGAGTTTGAAGCTGACGAGGGCCTTGGCAACCTTGTCGAAGTCGGAATAAACCGAAATAGCGAGGAAGATGCCAGCCCCGAGAACGATCGCAACGATCAGTTTCTTTCGCAACCGGTGAAGCAAGCTCAAAGGCCCATCCTCTTGAGTATTGTCCTGTTCTCGGTCCATTTCTCCCTGACCTTGACAAACAGCTTCAGGAAGACCTGCAGCCCCAACATCGCCTCCATGTCCTTGCGTGCGAGCGTCCCGATTCTTTTCAGCATCTGCCCGTTCCTTCCGATAACTATCATCTTCTGGCTTGGCCGTTCAACGTATATAGTGGCGTGAATCCTCACGATCGTCTGGTCGCCTTTCTTTTGCTCCTCGATCGATTCGACCACAACGCCTATCGAATACGGCAGCTCCTGTTGCGTGAGCATCGTCAGCTTCTCCCGAACTATCTCGGCAAGAATGAACTCCTCTGGAAGGTCCGTAACCGTATCCTGCGGGTAATACATTGGCCCTTCTGGCAGCAGGCCAACCACCGATTCAAGCAGCGCGTCGACATTCCTGTTCTCAAGCGCCGAGATATGAAAGGTCTGGTGAAAATCCATGAGCGACTGGTAGCGTTCTGTGAAGTTATCGATCTCGATCTCTGGATGTTTAGGCAACAGGTCGCACTTGTTTATCGCCAGAAGAACCGGACATTTTGCCCGGCCGAGAGACTTAAGAATGAAGATGTCCTGGGGATGCACCTTCTTCTGCACTTGGGTGAGAAAGATTATCACGTCCATACCGGACGTGGCCTGCATCGCTGTCTTGACCATGAGCTTGTTCATCAACTTGGGTGGCTTATGGATGCCGGGCGTGTCGAGAAAGATTATCTGCGCCTGGGGCAGATTCTTGATGCCCAAGATGCGGTTGCGAGTCGTCTGGGGCTTGTCGGTGATGATGGCTATCTTTGCGCCAACGATGAGGTTCAGTAACGTCGATTTCCCGACGTTCGGCCTGCCGATAATTGATACGTAACCTGACCTAAAAGCGGTCTGTGCCATGCTCTTAATCTTGCTGGTCGCTCTCCGGGGCGAGCTCGTCGGCAAGCTGAAGCGCCTGTCCAATCGAGTTATCCATGTTATTATACCAGAATAGGCCAGTTCGCCCGGCGAGGCTCACGTTGGCGAAATCCTTGAGCGCCTCCTTAAAGCGGTGTCTTTCCTGCATGTAGCCAAGCTCGTAGAGTGGGTATGTGTTGTCCACTCGCTCGATGTGAATGTTCAGAATGTTTTGGCGGCTGCACAGCCTGACCTTCTCCAGGTCATCGATGATGTTCTTTTCCCTGGCGGCCGCGAACTGCATGTCCGCCGGTTTCGGGCTTGTTATCTCGACGCAGACGCTGCTCTTGCCCTCAGGAACCATCAGCGGGCTGAAGTTCTCCGGAAACGAAGCCCTCGTGAGCGTCAGTTCCTTGCTGGGAAAGTATATCCACTGATCATCGAGGCCGATTCTATGATCGATCTCGGTGTTAAAGGCCACGAGCGAAAGGTAGTGTAAGTTGGGCCTCTTAAGCCCGAGCTTCTCTGCAAGCAGCGGAATCGGCGCTGTCCAGACAAGGAGGTCCACGGACTCCCTCTCGCCGCCGTAAGAGATGGACGCCACCCGGCCCTTCGCAGTCGAAAGCTCAATGTTATCCACATTGAGAACTACCCGGCCCCCAAGCGATTTGATGCTGGCCTCCAGCTTCTTGCTGAAGACATCAACTCCATGCTTGGGATAGAGGAACTTGGTGGTGATGGGTTTTGGCATCAACGTTACTTTCAACGTATCCAACAGCGTGTTCATGCTCGCCCGCTTGTCGATGATCGCCCTGTCAATACTCGCCGACGCCCAAGTAGCGTGAAGTTTCGCCGGGTCAGTCCAGCAGTACTTCAGGGTGTAACCGTGAAAGAATATCTCGTAAAGAGTTGGACCGTATTTGTTCTTGATATAGTCATCGAAACGCTCAGTTGTGAACTTCGGTCGCTTGAACAGGTCAAAGAAACACCGGATAAGCGCTGACTTCGGCAGCCTGAGCAACGAGTGCGGCCTGAGCGGCCAATGGTAGTATTTCCCGAAGAGAAAAACGCTCGAACGCCGCTCGATAATTATGGCCTCGTCGCCTAGTATGCCCTCGATGAAGCTGCTGACGCGCGGATTGTCCGTATGAAACCTGTGCGGCCCGATGTCAAAGCCGAAATCCCCATACCTGAAGCTCCTCGCCAGCCCACCAACACGGTCCAACTTCTCCAGCACCACCACCTCGAAACCACGCCGAGCCAGCACGTGGCCAAGTGTTAGCCCGCTTACGCCTGCCCCTACTATGTGCACCCGCCTCTTGCTGCTCATCAATTTGCCCTGTCAAGATAGCCCTGCGAGAGCCTCACCTCCGGCATGAGCCCAAAAAAGAAATGCTTCATCCGAAACCGCGCTATCGGCCTGTACAGCGATGCCAACACCGACAGCAATTTGGTGCAGACAAAATCTTTCGCCTTCGAATCGATGAAAAACGAGACAAAATACAAACTCTGAAGGTCCTTTCTTTCACGCCGCGTGAGCCACGGCACGCTCCCTCGTTCCATTTTCAGCTCGCCCCACTCGGCAAGCGTGCCTGGCTCCTCGAATCCGTATCGCAAAGCATCCTCATACAGATCGGAGCCCGGATATGGGATATAGCTCGCAAGTGCCGTGATCGTGGCCTTGGGGTTCTCCCGCATGACGCGCATGATAAGCTCCACAGTCTTCCTCAGGTCCGCCTCTCGCTCGTACGGAAGCCCCGTTATGAAACTGTACCGTGGAATTATATCGACCTTGGCGAGGCGCCGGTTCACGTCAAAAAGCTGTCGCATGTTCAGTTTCTTGTTTATCCGTTTGAGAATGCGTTCCGAGCCCGACTCAACACCGAAATAAAGCCTCCTGCAGCCACTTCTCTCAAGGAGCTCGAAGTCCGCATCGCTCAGCGTTGACATCTCCGGGATGTGCCCGCCGGTCGTAGTCCAAGTGATCCCCGCACCAACAAGCGCCTCGGATATTCTCTTCACTCGCCCGATGTCAACGGAGTAATTCTCATCGACGATGTAGAAATGTTCCACCTTGAACCGCTCGGCGGCGTTGAGCATTCGCTCGACGAAGACATCCGCCGAGAAGGCGCGCCACCTGCGCTTGTGGAAGGCCTTGTTGTAGCAGAACGAGCAGTTGTTGGGGCAGCCGCGGGAGCTCTCAATGTAAAACGTTGGCTTCCCGAACTCCAGCGGCAGGTAGTCAGTAACGTCCACCAAATCGTATGGCATTTCAGGCAGCGAGTCCATCTCAGCAAATCGTCTATGGCCAGTGTAGTGTGGCTTCCCGTCACGCATAAACCACAGTCCGCGCACCTTCCGAAGGTCGCCGCCCGATTTGAGCGTCCGCACCAGTTCCAAGAAGGTCTCCTCGCCCTCGCTCTCGACGATGATGTCAACGCAGGGATCCGCCAGCGATTGTTCAGCGAGCAGCGTTGTGTGCGCACCACCCCAGACGAGGGGCACGTCCGAGTGCTCGTGCACAAACGAGGCGATCTCCAACGCGTGCTTGACCTGGTTGCCTGTCAAACTGTGGATGCCCACGCAAAGGGGAGATGTCCTAAGCTCCCTCAGAAGCCTCTTTCGCCACTGCGCATCCGTCCGCTGGTCGATGAGCACCGTCTCAAACTCCCGCGCCACGAAACGAGCGGCGGCCAGAAGCCCCAGTGGCGGCGTCGGCCTCGTTCTCAACGCATCCCAGTGCCCGAATATCGGCTCCACCAAAACAACTTCAGCCATTTGGCCGGTTCTCTCCAAGAACAGAAACTTTTCAGACGAAGATGGGCGACAAACTTCAAGGTCTTGGCGAATATACCCGTCAAATGGGACGCCTGTCAACCAACACGCCGTAGGTCCTTCTCCATTCTACCTTGGCGCGGCTTATGGCACCGTTTTCGTCTTATGCAGGTCCGTGATCGTTGCGAAGCCGTGAGTTGCGGCAGCCGTGCACCCACCCGGGCCGTGGTTTGCCGAACGGAGGCTGGGTGGTGGAGGCCCTGTTCGGCTACTGTGATTCTAGGCAGCCTGACCAACGGCAGCTATTGGTCGAGAGGAGGGTTCATCTGGGTTGCCATGCAGTTACGCTTACCCCTGCAAGGAGCCAAGATGCAGACCTTGTGGTTCGGCGTGCCGGATGTGTTATGGCAGGGCGAAATACCTGCTAGGGTGTTCAGTGGGAAGCATGAGAGTGAGCTTGCCCAGGGGAGTATCACTTCTCAGCGCTGGCCCAAGCTTGGTTGTCCAAGGCGGAAACTTGAGCGGTGAGGTCGAGATTAAGCCCTGTGATTGCACGAGCTGCGCCTCCCGGATTGGAACAGTGCGGCCGTTGTCCATAAGGGTAACGCGAACCTCATCGATGCGACCGGCGAGCATCCACTCCTCGTTTTGCTCGAGCTGCACGGTGGCCTCAGTCGCCTCGAAGCTGGCCGGCAGCGTGAGGATCTTGCGTGAGGCGTTTGAAACGAGCTCGAGTCGCACGGAGACGTTTCCCAATGGTCTATCAGCGACGATATTGAGTCGGTCGATTAGGCCCACATCGGCATCAGGTAATAGTCGAGCCTGGGTGGTCGGCGACTTGGGCCCGGCGAACCTTGCGTGCACCACATCTTGGTGCAGGTTC
>QMNL01000124.1 GCA_003647755.1 Candidatus Coatesiibacteriota bacterium | reverse complement strand
ACGCCTGCCTCCGCGTGCTTGCGCCTCACGGCTCGCTGTGGGTCAACATCCCGGACCAATGGGCGGCGGAGGTCGTGATGTATCTGAAGGGCGGTAATGCAGGGGGAACCAGAGGCGAGCCGACGCAGTCGCCGAGCCGTCGCGAAGAGCGGAGAGGCGAAGCAGCCTCTCGTGTGCCGTTGGCACTGGTCAACTGGTGCATCTGGCACTTTCGTTTCGGCCAGTGCAGAAAGTCCAACTTCATTGTCTCAAAAGTCCACGTCCTATATTTCGCCCGCGACCGCAGGAACCGCATCTGGAACCCCGATCGCATTCTGGTTCCTTCTGACCGCGCAACAATCTATAATGACGCAAGAACCCGCAGAACGCGCAGGCCAGGGCTTCGCGTCCCGCTGGACGTTTGGTATGGCCCCTATTTAGGCCGGATACAGGGGACGAACAAGGAGCGCCGACGGGGCCATCAGAACCAAATCCCGGAGACGTATATGCAGCGAGTGATCTTGGCATGCTCAAACGAGGGCGACCTGGTCCTCGACCCATTTCTCGGCAGTGGCACCACCTCCGTAGTCGCCCGGGCCCTGAATCGCCGCTCCATCGGCATCGAGTTCAGCGAGGACACTGCCAAATCAGCTTTTGAACGAATCCGCGCGGGCCCCGTGCGCACCGTCGAGAATCTGACGGAGCAACCTAGAGCCAAGATTGGGCAGGAACGCCAGACACTGACCTGACCAGTGTCGCTTTGGCACAATTCGTTGGGATAGTATTCCCGCAGTTGCCACCGGGTGTCCTCTGCCGTCTCGGCTCGAACTCTGCGAAGTGCTACGAAGCACGAGGCCAAGAACTGAATCAGAACGACGGTCAGGTGAAGGTCAGTTTTTGACTTGAACGACCGCTCATTTGTGATAGTTTCAGCAAGCTTGCACTGGACGGAATCTGCAAGAGGGCTCTTTCGCCGGGCCGAGCCTATTGATGTAGTGTTTAATGACGATGAGGGGATGTTGTGATTCCTAATTTTGAGCTAATGCACCAAAGGGCCAAGGAGCTCGCGGCCGATGTCGGCCCGAGGCGACTCACGGTCGCACAAGCGGCGGATGAACACGTTCTGGAGGCGGTGGATGACGCCTTCCGGGCCGGGCTGGTTCGTGCGATTTTGACGGGAAGGAAGGATGAACTACTGCCGCTGATGGGGTCGCTCGGCATGAGCGAAGCGGATTACCGCATTGTGGATACTCCAGACCCTGCACATGCGGCCAGGGAGGCAGTGCGGCTGGTCTCGGCGGGCGAGGCGGACATGGTTCTCAAGGGCAAAGCGCATACCTCAACAGTGCTGCACGCCGTTCTAGATAAGCAGATCGGCCTGCGGGCGAGGCGACTCCTTTCACATGTGGCGGTTTATGATGTGCCCGGGCATCCCAAGCTTCTGATCATGTCAGACCCAGGGATGAACATCGCTCCGACGCTTCAGGAGAAGATTCAGATAATTGACAACGCAGTTGTGGTGGCGCATGCGTTGGGCATTGAGAGGCCGAAGGTGGCGATCTTGTCTGCGGCTGACACAGTCAACCCGGCGATGCCGCACGCGGTTGAGGCGGCGGTTTTGTCGAAGATGTCGCAGCGTGGCCAGATACGGGGCTGTGTTGTTGACGGCCCGCTGACGCTCGATGCGGCCGTTACGTATGAGGGAGGCGACATACTGGGCTCAAGAAGCGATGTTGCGGGCGACGCTGATATTCTGATAGTGAACTCGATCGAGGAGGGTAATCTCCTGAGCAAATCGCTTTCGATGTTTGCGCATGCGGGCTTCGCTGGGCTCATAGTCGGTGCGAGCAGCCCAGTCCTGGTCGTCTCGAGAGCCGATTCGCGTAAGAGCAAGCTCGACTCGATCGTGCTGGGAATCCTGCTCTCCGAACATCTCAAGAAAGTCGCGTTCACGGCACCACCGCTGGAACGTATCCTAACGTCAGAAGTCAGGTTCGATTCATAATTTTCAAGAGGAGCACATGAGCAGACTATTCCTCTCTGGTAACGAAGCTATCGCTAGGGGTGCTTGGGAGGCGGGCGTTCACGTCGCCACGGCATATCCCGGCACTCCCAGCACGGAGATATTGGAAGCAGTAAAGCAGTACAAAGAGATATACTGCGAATGGTCGGTCAATGAGAAGGTCGCGGTCGAGGTTGCTCAGGGCGCCTCGATGGCAGGAGCGAGGTCTTTGGCGGCGATGAAGCACGTTGGAGTGAACGTGGCGATGGACCCGCTATCCACGTTTTCCTACACTGGCGTTCACGGCGGTTTCGTGGTGGTCTCTGCGGACGAACCTGGGATGCACAGTTCCCAGAACGAGCAGGACAATCGTTACCTCGCCAAGTTCATGTTCATCCCTTTGCTGGAGCCATCTAACTCGGACGAGGCGAAGAAGATGACAATCCTTGCGTTCGAGATCAGCGAGCGCTTCTGCACGCCGGTCATGCTGCGGACGACGACGCGGGTCTCACACTCCAAGGGCCTTGTCGAGCCGGGCGAGCGAGAGGAGCGCGAGGTCAAGGGCTTTGAGCATGACTGGACCAAGTGGGTAGTGATCCCTGCCAACGCAAGGAAACGGCGAACCGTCGTGTTGAAGCGGCTCAAGCAGCTTGCGCAGTATAGCAACGAATGCCCGCTGAACTACATTGAGCCCGGCCGGGGCGAAGATGGCCGTATAGGAATAATCACTTCCAGCATCACATACGCGTATGCGAAGGACGTGTTCCCACACGCCTCCTACCTCAAGCTTGGGTTCACGAACCCGCTTCCGTTCGAGCTTATCGCCCGGTTCGCCAAGACTGTCGATCAGCTACTCGTGCTCGAGGAGTTGGAGCCGTTTATGCAGGAGCAGCTCTTGGCGGCCGGCTTCAAGGTTCTGGGCAAGGAGGTCTTCCCCCGTGAGGGCGAGCTCTTACCGGATGTCCTGCTCAACAGTTTGAGGGAGGCAGCCAGAAAAAAGGTCATCAAGATAGCGTCCGACCACCCGATCCTCGCGGAGGCGAGCAGGCCCATTGAGCCCAGCGAGTTCGACCTGCCAAGACCGCCGACGCTGTGTCCTGGCTGTCCCCATAGAGGGCCGTTTTATGTTCTCAAAAAATACAAACCCATCACGACTGGGGACATCGGTTGCTACACGCTGGGCGTGCTCCCGCCGCTGTCGATGATGGACAGCTGCATCTGCATGGGTGCGTCAATAGGCAACGCTATGGGCGCAAGCAAGGCGCTTGCCGGGACCGATAAGACAGAGCCGATCGTGGCCGTGATTGGCGATTCGACGTTCATTCACTCCGGCATCACGGGCCTCGTTGACGTGGTCTATAACCGAAGCAACATAACCGTGATCATCATGGACAATGCGATAACGGCGATGACAGGTGGGCAGCAACATCCAGCCACGGGGAAGACCATCCGCGATGAACGAACCACAAAGCTTGTCTTGGAGGACTTGTGTAGGTCGATCGGCGTCAGGCGGGTGAGGGTGGTTGATCCTTACGACCTCGCGGCGGTGGATGAGGCTATCTCGGAGGAGATCAAAGCGGACGAGCCGTCGGTAATCATCACGAGGCGCGAGTGCGCTCTCTTAAGGCTTCACCACGGTCCCAAGGTGGTGCCATACTTCGTCGATCAGGACAGATGTATTGGCTGCAAGAAGTGCCTGGGGATAGGCTGCCCAGCTATTGTAACGGTCGAACTCGATGGAAGTAAGACAGTTAAGGCAAGAATCGAGGAGACTATGTGCACTGGATGCTCAATCTGTGCTCAGGTCTGCCCAGTTTCAGCAATTAGTATCGAGGAAGAGAAGTGATGAAGAACGGAAAGAGCATTCTGCTCGTAGGTGTGGGTGGGCAGGGGATTCTGCTTGCCTCGGAGGTCATCTCGCAGGCGGCGATGATTCAGGGCTTTGATGTCAAGAAGAGCGAGATACACGGAATGTCGCAGCGGGGAGGCGTTGTCTCCAGCCACGTTCGTTACGGGGAGCATATCTACTCGCCGCTCATTGGCAAAGCCTCCGCGGACGTCCTTCTTTCATTTGAGAAGGTGGAGAGCTACCGCTGGATCGAGTATCTCAGGCCCGGCGGCGAGGTCATAACCAACACGACCGAGATCGTCCCCCCCGCTGTCTATGCCATGGGCAAGGAGTATCCGCACGACGCGATAGACAGAATGCACAAGCAGGGAGTGAATGTCCTTGCTGTCGATGCCGCGTCGGTTGCCAAGGGCGTTGGGAACGTGCGAGCGATGAATGTTGTGCTGCTCGGAGTTTTGTCGCGCAAGCTCAGCTTCCCGGACGAAACCTGGCAGGAGGCGCTCCGTGCGCGCGTGCCCAAGAGGCACCTTGAGGTCAACTTGAACGCATTTAAGGAGGGCCAGAGGCTCGCCGCGAGTTGAATCGATGGCCCAAGGCCGTTGGATGACTTGCTGCTGGTGCAATCGTGTCTTGCGCCTATACCGGAGCAGTCCGCTCCTCGGCGACGCTGGGTCCTCGCTAGCCAAAGCGACGCAAAGCCACCCCAAAGGGGCTCACAACGCCTTGAGAAGACTCCAGCCTCGATAATGGGCAGACCACCTCTCAAGCGCGAGGCGAGGTTCCCGAACTCATTCCATCATCTTGCCAACATCGTCGCCGAGCAATTGATCCGACGACGGGGGCGTCTCGACAATGCCGTTGGGACCCGCGGAGAGACACCACACGTGGTTGCCCGGCTTTGTGCCGCCGGCAAAGCCCGAGACTGAAACGACGTAGGCGTGCCCCCAGGGGTCGGCCTCCTCGCGAGGCAGATACGGTCCCTTCCAACCCTTGAAACGACCGAAGGTATGCTTGAAATAGTCATACCAGGCCTTCTTTTCGGGCCCGTCAGAGACCAGATATGAATGTAGGTTCTCGGCCCTGTCTCCCCACGAAGCCCTCGCGTCAGCAGCGAATCTCGGCATCCGACCCGCGTTCCCATAGAGGTAATCCACGCGAACATCCTCGTCGTCGGCGCCTTCGACAGGCCACTTGGACACATCCCTGTGGAACGCCTCTATCGCCGTCGCAATGTCTCCGCAGTCGCGCAGCGCCCTGGAGACCTGATTCTCCCATGCACCCTCAGCAACTGTGTTTCCCGCCATAGCGCGGCCTATCGCACCTTTTTGCCGCAGCGCCTCGCCCATCTGCTCTCTCTGCTTGTTTATCTGGGCAACTTCCTCGCGAGTCTCGTGCACGATCTCAAAAGAGTTTGCCCCTCCGCCTAAGGTGGACGAGCTCCCGGAACGGGTGATGTAATGAACGGCGATTGCAATTATGGCGGCCGCGACCAGCACGGACAAAATCAAGCCGCTCGTCACCCGCCCACAAGTATCCCGTGGGCCAAAGACTCCTAGCATCGCTATCCCCTCAAACTCAGCGCGGCTGTGCGCGACCTTGGCACCTACCTTCTGCCGAGATTGTCGCTGATACCGCTTCCCAGCAAACTGCGCCTGCAAATTCATTTGCCGACTCAGACTACCCCAATAATCAAATTAATGGCAAGGCAGATGGTGGGACCAACACGCTTTGCCGGTGCGCAGAGGCTATGACTTTGGCAGGGATCGCTCTGTAAGTTACACCCGTTGGATGACTTTGGAGTGCGGCGGCTTGGCACCGCTTTCATTTGCGGTCTGGAGTTTCCCCAAAACGGGCTGCGGATTCGTTGGGTTGTTGGCTCCGGGGCGGTGTTTTGGGCGAAATAAGAGTGGAATTGGGCTTGAGGTGATGCTGGGTTCGAGTTCCCCGAAGGGGGACTACAATAGTAGCCGTAGGTGTAACCTACGGAATTCGTTCACATTGGTATTCTTCGCGACCCTGAAGGGGTCGAACACCCCCTCCATAGGGCTATGTTCAGCCCTTTCAGGGCTGT
>QMNL01000123.1 GCA_003647755.1 Candidatus Coatesiibacteriota bacterium | reverse complement strand
CCAATGTGAACGAATTCCGTAGGTTGCACCTACGGCTACTATTGTAGTCCCCCTTCGGGGAACTCAAACCCAGCATCACCTCAATCCCAATTCCACTCTTGTTTCGCCCAAAACACCGCCCCGCAACCAACAACACAACACATCGCAATCAAAAAATACGAAAACTCCTGGCGACGAGAAATGGCGGCGTCGAGCCGCCGCACTCCAAAGGGTTAGGCTGCGTCAGTCTGATTATTGGGGAACCTCGTCGGTATGGATGATCTTTCTGGAATCAGCTATACTCGCCGCCGATATTGTGCTAGGGGATAATCCTTGTGTTGTCTTGTCTGTTGCGAGATTTTATCAGCTGCTTGTGAAGTGTTGGTTGAGCGAGCTTGGTTAGGCTGGTGAGCGCGTTTTACACTTATCGACTTCGACTGGTGCTGGTGGTGTTTCTGGCGATTTTTTCTGTCGCTGGGTTTCCTGTATGGCCAGTTGAGGCTGCTGAGAACGCCCGCAAGATGGTTCTCGCGGCCTCCGCAGAGGAGCTCGCGGTGCTTGGGGACATCGGGCGGAGCGCAATTGAGCTCGCCGGCCCTCGTTTCCACTCTTGGCCCGTCGTAATAGTCAATGACGAAGGTCTTAAACTGCTCACTGCCGCTGATGTTCCGTTCGTAGTCCTCGATGATGACCTGACTCGCAATCTCAGGTCGCTCGGCTCGGACATGGGCAAGTATCATACCTACGAGGAGACGGTGGAGGAGCTTGTGCGCCTTCAAGCAGAGTATCCGGAGCTGATGATGGTGCAATCAATCGGTCAGAGCATTCAGCAGAGGGACCTGCTCGCCGCAATTGTCTCCGGTGCAGACTGGCAGGACAGCTCGTTGGGCACGTGCTTATTGGTTGGGCTTCACCACGCTCGCGAGATCATCTCGACCGAGGTCGTCCTCTACGCGCTCAACTACGTGCTTGCGCAATACGGGACAGACCCCGACATTACCTACCTGTTGAACCACAGACGCGTTATTTTCGTGCCGATGCTCAACCCAGACGGGCACGTCCGCGTCGAGGGGGGGACGGACTGGCGGAAGAACATGCGGGACAACCTCGATGGGACGTTCGGAGTGGACCTGAACCGCAACTACAGCTACATGTGGGGATATGACGATATCGGGTCCTCGCCCCAAACGTGGGTCGAGACATATCGGGGCGTTGGCCCGTTTTCTGAGCCAGAGACCCAGGCCATAAGGTCGCTGAGGGAGGAGATGGGGTACGATGTCTCGCTGTCGTTTCACAGCATCGGGGACATCATCTACTACCCCTGGGCCTATTGCGACGCTCGCTCGCCAGACCACATGCTTCAGGCGAGGTTTGCCAGCATCATCTCCTCGGCGAGCGGCTACACGTATGGGGACACGGCGGTCCACAGCTGTTCGCCAGCAAACGGCGAGTTTGACGACTGGAACTATGCGGGATTGGGCCTCGACAAGAAGGTGTTTGGCCTGACGTTCGAGGTCGGAGATGCCTTCTATGAGAGGGAGGATAGGGTAGATGAGCTGTGCGGGCAGAACCTGCAGAGCTGCATTCAGGCCATTCGTGCGTCCGGCCCGTGGATAGACGTTTTGCAGTCTGCGATTGTCGAGGAGGAACCTGACGGTGTGCTCCGGGCTGGCGAGAGTTTCACGCTGAAGCTCTCACTACAGTCGCTCTCGGTGAAACAGACCGGCCCCGTTGAGGTCTCGTGCGTCAGCGATTCGCCGCTCGTGTCGATCGTTTCGCCAACCATCAACTTTGAAAGCATGGCCCCGTTGGCTCGCCTCTCAGATGGGGAGTGCAGTTTTGATGCGGTCGCTGTCCTGGGAGAGGAGCTGCCCCAGGTAGTGCCGCTCACAATCGATGTTGAGGCCCAGGGGTTTCACCGACAGGCTCAGGTCAAGGTGCCTGTCGGCCTCGACATGACTGAGACTGCAGCGTCGTGGGATTTCGAGAGCGATGAGGGATTCAAGGCAAGCGGAGGCTGGGAACGGGGCGAGCCGAAGGGCAACGGCGGCCCTGGGCCAGCTACGGCCTGCTCGGGTCAGAAAGTTTACGGGACGAATCTCTCGGGCAACGTTTCCGGCCCGGATGAGCGGTTCTTTCTGACCTCGCCGGCGTTTTCGTGCGAGGGGTTCTGCTGCACAAGGCTCTCGTTCGAGAGGTGGATGAACGTGGGTGCCGCGGACCAGTATCGAGCCGCGGTATCAGTGCTTGCTGATGGGCAGTGGCATGACGCCTGGTACAGCCTGGGGAGGGTCTGTGATACGCAGTGGCATGCTGTATCGCTGGACATATCGAGGTGGGCGGACGGTCGGCGAGATGTCCGCGTTCGCTTCTCGCTCCTGGCCAACAGCTCGGATGCGTACAGCGGTCTATACTTGGATGATGTGGCGGTAACCGGGTGCCACGCCTTAGCCAGCAGGATGGAAAGGGTGATACTGCCGCTCGTTTTCGTCTCGTCCGACGGGCGTCTGGACACGATAATGGTCATTCAGAATAGGAGCAACGGTCCTAGGCCCATACAGGTGGTGTTCACATCCCAGGATGGCAGGAGACGTCTTTCGTCAGCGATCGTTGAATCGCAAGGGTTTACTGTTTTGTCAGGCAGCGTTGAGGCCGGAGTGGGGCTTTGGTCTGCCGCATTTTCCTGTTCCAAGTTGACCGATTTTAACTTCTCCGCGTTTCTGGTTGACCTAAACTCGTTGGGTTTTTGTTCGATTGATCTAATGCCGGAGGAGACGAGAAGTGTTGATTTGCATTTCTATTATACTGACGTTGACACAGAGTCGCTTCTAGTGCTGTCTAACAATTCTTCAGTGCAGGACGTGATGAACATAGACATATTGGCGAGGGGTCCTGACGGCGGCTGGGTGGGGTCGCTGGGAAGGCGACTTTCCCCGGGCGAGGTACAGCTCGTCCCGCTGAGTGATTCGTTCGGGACCGGGTTGGCTGTTTTAAGCGTCAAGTCGGACAAGCCCGGACTTGGGGCGTGCGGCATCATAACACTCGGCGATGGCAGCCGGCTACAAGTGATGAAGTCCTTCTATGGGAACTGATACGGCCGACTTCGAGCTCGTGCTTGAAGACCCCAAGGGCGACATAATTTGTTACAGTCTTCCTAACGGTTCCTTCGTGCTCGGCCGCGGCAGCAACGTCGATATGAGGATACGGCATCCCACTGTCTCTCGACAGCACGCCATGATTAACAACGAGGCTGGGACGATCGAGATACGAGACTTGGGCAGCAGGAACGGGACGTTTGTCAATGGTGAGCCGGTTATCGAGAGGCGACTTGCGGCTGACGATGTGATCTCGCTCGGCGCACAGCCCTTGAGGTTGCGCAAGAAGCGGTCCCCTGAACGTGGGGGAGGGCTAGATGGGGTGAGTTCACCGCTGTCGGCTATGGACATGTTTGTGCGCACGCCTCAAGAGCTTATGAAGCAATTCGGGGGTGAGAATCTATTCCCCGTTGAGGAGCTTCTGGGCTCTCGGCAAGGGCCGAAGGCCGAGGCGATTAGGCAGCAATATGATGCGATGAGATCGCTGTTCGCTATTTCCAACACACTCGCCTCCGAGAGTGACATTGCGATCAAGCTTCAGGCAGCGCTTGAGCAGGTGGTTGAGCACGTCAAGGGCGAGTTTGGGTACATTCTTCTTGTAGATGAGAAGACGAAGCGGCTGGTCCCTCTTTACAGTTGCTCGCAGGTTCCGGGGAAGGCCACGATAAGTAAGTCTCTTGCCGAGAGAGTAGTCAAGGAGGGGATCGCTGTGCTGACGGATGACGCCATGTCCGATGTGCGATTCTCCTCGTCGGAGAGCGTGAGCAATCTGCGGATTCATTCTGCGCTTGTGGTCCCGATATGGACGGAGGAGTTATTGCTTGGCGCTCTTTACGTATCCCATCACCACAAGGTGGCCTGGTTCGACAAGCGGCACCTGGCTTACACTAGCGCCGTCGGGAAGCAGATGGGAATGGCTGTGGCACGAGATGCTAACCTCCGCAAGAACATGGCGCTGGTCAAGTATTTGAGCAGCATAAGAAGGTCGCTTGAGCAGAAACTCCAGGAGCAGGGCGCCAGCGTCAAAGGGTGCCTTTCGCGGCAGGAACAGATGTTGCAGCAGCTCATGCAGTCAGCGAGTCTGCGCTCTGTTGCAGAGATCTTTGCCAATCTTGGCTACCAGATCGACAAACCATTGACCATTCTGATGCCGAGACTGCGCTTCATCGCGAAGTACACTGAGACGCTGGAGAGGATCTGTGAGCAGTTCAGCGCGGAGCTCGCCTCAGTCTCTAGAGAGAATATGGAGGCTGTTGGCCGGCCTGAATTCCACCAACCAGTGCGAAAGATACGGGAGACGCTCCTTGTCTGCCAGTCGGAGATAGCGGAGATACAGCGAGCGGCGAAGGCTCTTCGCTCCTTCTCCCCATCCGAGCAGCCGATGAGAGTCAATGTCAACGAGCTCGTCGGCTCTCTCATAGCGTTGCTGGCCGCCGAGTTTGAGAAGAGCTCAATTGTCGTGGAGCAGGACCTCTCTGAGGCCCCAGTGGAGCTAGTGTGCGACGAGCTTGGACTTTCCCAGACTCTCTTCTGCGCAGTGCTCAACAGTATTGAGTCGCTCAAGAAAAAGCCACTGCGGGCTGATGAGTCAAGGCATATAAGGATTGGGGTGAGAAAGGACAGGAATGATATTACTATTACTATTTCGGACAACGGAATCGGCGTTGCTGAGGAACATAAGCTGAAGGCATTTAACCCGTTTTTTACGACGAAAGAAGACAGCGGAGGCATCGGGTTAGGACTGACGAAGGCGACGAACTTCGTGCTGAAACACAGTGGACATATCAGCTTCGACTCGGGTGATGGTGGCGAGACTACGCTGCGCATCACCCTGCCGGTTGCGCCATCCCGGGCTCAGGATCGAGAGCGAGCTGAGACCAACATTTTTGACGGGTTGGAGGTGATTGGTGAAGATGAGTGAGAACAGCGAAGGGCCTGCACCGAGCGAGATACCGGTGGCGATAGCCAGCGCGATGAAAGAGCTTGAAGAGGCCATCAGGCAGCAGATGAGATACCGTAACCCTGTCCCGACCGTTGACATCATCATTGAGACGGAGCCTGGGAGCGTGGTTTTGATTGAGCGGAAGAACCCGCCGCACGGGTGGGCGATTCCCGGCGGGTATGTGGACTACGGAGAGAGTTTGGAGCAATGTGCCGTGCGTGAGGCGAAGGAGGAGACCTCGCTTGACGTTACGTTGGTGAGGCAATTTCACACGTATTCGGACCCATCGAGGGACAAAAGACACCACTCCATATCGACCGTCTTCATTGCAACTGCTGATGGCATCCCGCGCGGGGCTGACGACGCCGTCCGGGCAGGTTTATTCACCAAAAATAACCTTCCAGCCGACATCGCGTTCGATCACAGGCGGATACTCGAGGATTACTTCAGTGGCCGGTATTGACGCGACTCGGCCGCTATGAGCCGCGTTTTTGCGCCTCTGGTGGTGGCGATTTGGCTCCCCGATAGGGGAGCGACAACAATAGCCGTGGGTGAAACCCACGGAATCCGTGCAAACAAAGCTGCTCCGGCCCGGAAGGGTCGAACAATCTATCTACGAGCCTATGATATTCCTTTCTGTCTGTCGTCCGTAGGCTTGGCCTTCGGCCGGCGCCTACGGCTATTCAAGTGAATCCCCTTACGGGGATTAACGGCTTCGTAACAATATCGAAGCCCTGCTGAAACTGAAGCGATGTCAGGAACGACCCCAAAACAGAATACGAAAACTCTTCCTGGTTCCAAGCCACATGTTGATCGATGTGGCTGCAGGATATAGAGTTTGGCTTCCGGCAGAGGTGGCTGGTTTCATCTCGCGCCGTTTCCATCGGTG
>QMNL01000122.1 GCA_003647755.1 Candidatus Coatesiibacteriota bacterium | reverse complement strand
GCCCAAAACACCGCCCCGGAGCCAACAACCCAACTCTCACATGCCCAAAAATACGGAAACTCCCACTCACCCCTCGGCTCAGACGCACGCAACAGCTTGGCGTATGACTGCCCGACGGTCCAAGGCCAGGTCCTCATCACCTAAAGACCTTCCCCGCCCGATGCCATATCCCCGCCATATCCGCGCGCTACTATCGCAACTTACGACCGTAATACCGACGCAGGGCCTCCACATAGGCAATCGCTATGCGCTCCCTGTAGTCAGGATTCATAAGCCGTTTGCAGTCGCGTGAGTTCTGAAGGTTCGCGGTCTCCAACAGCAGCTTGGTCGGCACAGGATTGTGACAGATGACCGCCGGAACATATTCTCGTCTGCCCCGTGTTACGCGGTCTCTCACTGGATGATAAGGAAGCGTGGCCACATTGCGCCTCTTCAGTGCGCCCAACAGCTCCATCGCGAGGTAGTGTGAATAGCCCTCCGAACGGACACGTTGCCAATACGTCGTCTTGATTGGACGACAAGCGCGAACCTCCTTCGTCCGGTCGTAAACGCCGCCCCTCCGGTCGAGCAGCTTGCGCGATAGGTGGGCGTCGGGTATGTAGATCGTCGCACCGCTCATCTCCGGATACAGCGAGTCTGCGTGCACGCTCGTGAAGACGACCCTATTCTGCTTTCTGGCTGAGCGAGGGAGGCTGTCGTAGATCGATGCAACCAAAAAACACCGCAAGTTTGCTGACACCGTCGCGTCACCGTTCTTATACCGTGGGGTCGTAAGCAAGACCTCGTTGCTGTCTGGCCGCAGCCACCTTGAGTTCCTGACACGGTAGCCCGTCTTCTTATCCCAGGTCGTCATATACACCTGCGCCCTCGTCCGCGATCTTAGCAGTCGTCGTATCCTACAAGCGATGTCATAGGCGTATTCGTCCTCCCGTATCCCCCTCTTGCCAATTGCACCCGGATCACCTCCACCGTGACCGGGATCAAGGATCACATACACGCCCTTGAGGTCTCGTGTCGAGAAGACATTCCGATATCGTGAAAACTCCTTCACGCTCGCCTCATACGCCCTGCGCAACGCATCGCCTTTTGGAAGATATTGAGGCAGCAACAGGTCAACAGGTATCTTCACCTCAAAACCCGCCGGGATCCGCTTCACGTCGCGTATCCCGCTGCGCGCTTTGATCCTCTTCACCGCATCCATCACGTCGTCATGGCTGATCCGTCCGGTGAAGCGGGCGACAACGTTCGTGTAGAGTGCCTCACCCTTCTTCAGCCTGTATGATGCGTATCTGCCCCTCTTGTCCTGTTTGAACCTCAGAAGTGGCCCACTCGACCCCTTGCGATGACTACCCCTTGGAGTCTTGAAGGTGGGGAGCAACAGCCTCGATGGGATGAGCACCCGTGAGCCAATACGAAGCACGCCCCGCAGATGATTGTGGGACAGTATCTTCGAGGCGTTTCTCGATGTGCCGGTGAACCACCTGGCTATCGAGGATACTGTCTCGCCCTTGTATGTAACTCTGTGGCTCCACTGGCCGCCAACCCGCTTATCCAACGGAAAGAGGTTCACAATCACCAAGTACTTCGCCTTGGACGACAGCAGATTGTAGGGGATCCTACAGACCGCCCCTGCCAAGAGCGGCCTGTTGCCGTTATACCGCTTGATCGCTCGCCAGTTCTTGTCAGAGCCCGTCCATCGCCTTGAGATCAGCATGTAGCTGTCGCCGCTCCGCGCCCGGTGCTCGACATATATGTTCCTGCCCCTGGAGATCTTGGCGGGGATGCTCGTTGGACGCGAGCTGCTACGCCCGAGGCAGGCGAGGCCAGCGAAGAACGCAAGCAGGACAAGGGCTATGAGTCGCCCCTTCCGATTTACCAAACCTAGGACCATCTCACCGGTTGCGCACGGCTCTCATTTCAAACCAGCGTTCCAGGACTAATTGAGTAGGTCAATCCCATCCAGCCTCTTGCCTCAGCCATCCTGTCTGTGGCCCGAGCGGCCTGCACCGAATCAATGCGCACGTCCAAGCCGCCTCATGGAGTAACTGTTACGTAGGGGAACACCTGGCTGTGCACGCCCGCAGAAGTTGTCCCAACAAGCTCCACCAGGTAACGCCCGGGGGCCAAGCCACCGCCCAGCGCGCACTGAAACGTGAACTGGCCGTCGCCGGCCACGGCATCGCCCCCCACGCCGTCGTCGTGCAGGAACATCCCGAGCGGAACGCCGCCCTCGAGATATGTCTCGACCTTCTCGATCTTCTCGCCGAAACCCTCCACGTGCGCATAGACCGAGAGCTCGCCGCCATCCGACGAGGAAATATCCGTAAACCCGAAACCACCGGCCATGATCACCGGCGCACGGCCCCCCTGCGACCGTGAGTTAGAGCGGGAATCCAGGAGCGCCTCCCGTATCGTCCTCTCAATCGAAACCAGCCTCTCATTGTCAAATGATGAGTCCTCAAGAATCCCTCGCTGAGCACCTCGGCCCGCACTAACCTCCACATAAGGCCACTCAACGCTCCTGAGGCCGTCTGCATCCACTGCGACAAGAGATACGCGGTGTTGGCCGGCGGGCATCCCAGGCCCGATGTTCATCTCCAGCGTGAACAGCGAATCGTTCGCGACAGAATCCCCGCCAGTCCCGTCATCAGCCAGAAAGAGGCCAGTCGGCTGGCCGTTGTAGAACAACTGAACCGATCGGACGTCGTTTGGCCCGTCCGGGTCAACCACATAGGCAATCACCTTGAAGAGCCCGCCCTCCGATTCGGAGACAGTAGTGTCAAGGAAACCCGCCTCAACTATAACGGGACGCCGATTGGCAGCCGGATGATAGCTCCACCTGACGGCATGATACGTCCCCGGAGGGACTCTCACGAGGTTGCTGATGCTGTCCTCGATATGCCCGTCGCCTCCCACAACGTCGAGGCTGTAGTAAAGCGCCTGATTCAGAGACAGCCGGTCGATGTTCGAGAAGACAAGGTAATAATCCGAGCTAGTGCTCACCGGGAAATCGAGGCTCCCCTGGGTGGCATCCCACATCTGTGCGAACGCTCCGAACGTCTCGCCTCGCCCAAGTTTTTGAAAGTCTTCGGCGTCGCAAATGACGAAGTCTATCTGCCCTGGCCTGAGCTTCTCGGCCGCTACGTTGTAGTCCATCGGGTTCCTACAGTAGAGCGTCTGGTAGGGCAGTGCGAAGGAGATCGAAAGGTGCGTGCCGTCATCCGTTTCGGGCGGTGGAACCGCGAAGGTCGAGAGCGAGGGCATCGTCCCAGGCACCGAGACGTCCCAGGAATAGACGGCGCCGGCGCGAGAGTAGGGTGCAAATTCGTCTATCTTGTCCTCCCCAACTGGGTAATTGCCCAGCGGCGTCTCGCACCTGGCGTAGAGATTACGTGTGTTGCCAAGCTTCATCTTCACGGTCCCGGTGGCATCGGTGTAGCCCCAAACGCTCCTCATGTAGTCCGGATATGGCCCCGCCAGGACATTGCTCGCCCAGACCTCCACCAAGGCCCCGTCAACCGGCAGGCCGTTGCTGTCAACGACCCTGGCGTCAAGCTCGCATGTCTTGCTGTAACGGTCGGTTATGTCCTCGATAAGTCCATCGTTCCGCCACCTGAAGACCCCCGAAAAGGGGTAGTGCCCGCCGTAATCCATGTCCAGCACCCCGGTGCCCTTCCCACCAACCGTTGTCATGATGCCGCCGCGCCATGTCTCGTAAAAATGCCACCCCTCGTCGTAAACCTCGTTCCAAACGTGGTCCTCCGCCAGCAGATCAACACAGCTAACAGGTATCAAACATGCGCGTGCCGCTGCACACAACAGGTCCTGATTCTCGCCGCAGTTCCCATTGTGCTCGTAGGCGATCTGGTTGGGCTGCACCCCCCGATGATTAGCATACTTGGCGAGTGCGGGGATCACCTTATTCACCCATTTGCCAAGCCTGATGAGCGCATTCTCGTCATCCTTGAACGGCAGCTCGCCGCCCTTGCTCCCATCCCGCCTGTCCCACAGAACAGTCGGCTCAGACATCACGTCCTCAAGTCGCGGGTAGCCACCGAAGGCCAGGGGCCCAATTGTGGCCTCGTTCAGGTCTGCGCACCTCAGGCTTGCCAGCATCGCCAGCGATGTCCACGAGTCCTCGGGTTGGCAGGCACCATGAAACTCAAACACCCTCCCACGAGGCGCTGCGCTCTTGAACCAATCTGTAATCCACGCCTTATTCGCGGCGAGCGCCTCGTAAAGCTCCTTGGGCTGATCTGACGGCACTATTACCTTGAAGTAGCCGGACAATGAGAGCACGCCGACCCTGCTCGAGCCCACAACTCGAATGCTATATCCGTGCTCGGTAAGGATGTCCTCGATCGCCGTCGAGCCACGGTCTTTTATGATCATGACCTTGCTGCCAGCAGGCATGAGTTCAGCCGTATCGCCATACAGAACCACGTTCTCCAACAGCCTCGAGGCGCCATCCTCGTAGGCCTGTTCGAGCCGAATCGAGGTTACGATAACCTCCGAGGAGTTGTAGCGTATCTCAGAGAGCACGACCCCACCGTTCTCATCGTAGATGATCGGCAGCAGGTCCCAAGACCTGCTCGTCAGATGCCCCGTAGCGTAACCGGCAAGCGCAACCAGGTCGCTGTCCGGTATCCTGTTAGGCTCCTTTTGGAAGTAGTGCTCCTCGTAGGACTTGTCCTCAGAAGGATCACTGAACAGAAACTCCCGCCAGAAATACCCATAAGTCGCCTGCTGCTCGCTCGGCAGGTTGTCCATCTTCAGGTACTCGGCATTGACTTTGGGATGGACGATATACCAATAGTAATAGTCCATTGGCAGCTCCTTCTCCGCTCGCTGGCCGCCATCTTGCACGTAGTAGGCGACTGTTGTGTAGAAATCCCCACCGCCCTCGTCATGCTCCACGAGCCGGACGTAGTGCAGGTGCTCAGCGTTGGAGTAGATGCGTTCCGCGTTGACGAGCAGCAGGTCCTCGTCGCCCGCATCCGCCAAGCGGTGTAGCTCACGAGGCGCAACGTGTGCGATGGTGAACGCTATCTCGTCGATGAACCTGCTGTCGGGACATGCAAGCAAAAGCTCGGCGTAATCATCCGCATCATCGCCCAATCTCCTGAAAGCGTCCTGGAGGTCCTGCCTGACCCAAACGGGTGCGAACTCGATCGCCTCCACGCAGGTCTCTGACAGGTCCAGCGGGTTGTCAACGAGCGAAAAGGTGCCGTTGGGGGAGGCGAGGACCGGCCGCTGCCAGAGTCCGAGGTCATCCCTTAGGCCAACGCCACGGCTCCGATTCTCCTCTTCTTTTCCCGAGGACGTAACCGACACGGAGCCCCTCTGAACGCTGATGTTGTTCGCCTGCCCATGCCCCGAAAGCTCCACTACCCCCTTCTGCACCACGGGCCGTGTTGTGCCTGCTGCGGCACAAAGGCCCATCATCACAAATAACACGCCAACGCACGCCACTTCCAATCTCGCCACTGTCATATTTGTCCTCCCCGCCTTGAATCTAGCCGTCCTACCAGTCAAGGGCACCAAGTTTGCTGCCAAGAGAGAATTATCTCAAACCGGAATCTTCACGCAAGGGCATATCGCCCCGCCTGATGTCAGACCAGAACCGCTCGACGCCAGCAGTGAGATAGGAGGGACGCATTCCCCACCGCGGACTTGAGGCAGAAAACCAATAACGTCAGCGCGATGGGCGATTGTGATAGTCCATGTCGATCATGCCTCTTCCGACATGGAGGTCTTCCCTGCTCTGCGGTCTTGCGATGTGCAGTCAGGCCCAAATGGGGTCATTTGCGCCCGAGGGCTTTGACATCACAAAGGACATTGTGGAAGGGGTCAAGCTCGACCTTTTTTGGCTCCGAGGGAACCGTCAGGACGAATTCGCTCTCCTTTTGTTGCACGAGCT
>QMNL01000121.1 GCA_003647755.1 Candidatus Coatesiibacteriota bacterium | reverse complement strand
GGTCTGCGTCGGGATATTTGTGTTGATCTTTTTGTTGAAGCTTCGTCCCCGTGAGATAAGGGTTTTCATCACGATATTCGCTGTGGGGATGGTGGCCATAGCGGGGATGTATGTTTTAACGTTTTTCGAGCCAAGCCTGGCCATTTTTTATGCTTACGCTGTTTTGGCGACCGCGACGGGCATCCTCCTGTTCATCTACTACCGCTACTTCGCCAGATAGACCGCATCCTGCCCAGTGCGCGACTCTGCGCCCGGGATCAGACGCATCCTGCGCCTGCTCATCATGCCGATAAGGGGCTACTCTCAGCTTTGGGCCAGCTATTTGGGCGGCTTCTCATCCATCTGGTTGATTACGAACTTGAACTTGCCGCACGAGCGATAGGGCACCTCCTCAACGGTGTGGATGCGGATCGCCATAGCCTCCCCGACCTTCCTCTTGAGCTCTTTTCGGAGGAAGCTGGCCGTCCCCTCGTCGAAGTCAGGGTTCGGGACAATATATATATCGAGAGCCAGCTTCTCCTTCTGGAGTATCTGCGCTCTCTTGATGCCCTTCGGGAAGAAGAATGCGAAGTGTAGCCCCGAGACCCACTTGCCGTCAGCGGTCAGGACGCGGTCGTCAACCCGGCCGGTGAGGCTCTCAACGAGCGGGAGGGTTCGGCCGCACTGGCAGGCTCGATCCGTAGGTGTGGCGTAGTCCATTGTGTCGTAGCGGATGAGGGGGAAGGCCTTGTTGTGAAGACCTGTTGCGACGATCCTGCCCTCCTCGCCGGCCCTCGCGGGCGTCCCATCATCCTTGATGATCTCGACGATGCCGTATTCCATCGCAACGTGATAACCGCCCTGGGGGCACTGGGTGATCAGGACGTTGTGCTCCTTCAGGCCGTAATTATCGCAGACGGGGACGCCGGTCCATTTCTCAATGAACCTCCTCTGGTGATCGAGCACGGCCTCGGACGCAGTGAAGACACACTTGGGCCTGACGTCGTCGATACCCGCGTCTGACAGGAGCCTGCAGAGCGCATCGATTGCCGCCGGATGGCCTCGCCAGAGCTTCACGCGGTAGCGGCGCAGCAGTTCGGCATATTTGCCTATATTCGACGCGTCGATTATGTCAGAAGACATCTCAAGCCCGCGGCACTTGGCGTTCCACTTGTATCCGTCCGGAGCATCCATGACCACGCTGCGGATGTCCAAGAACGGCTCACCCAGCCGGTAGCCGAGCCAGGAGAAATGCCGCCACATGCACGTGAACTCGATAACGTTGGAATCGCTGTCCCAATAGACCGTCAGCGGCGAGCCCGTCGTCCCACTCGTCTGGATGGCCCTTGGCCGGAACCTCTCGAAATTATCGGCCTTGAACTCGTCATGGTGCTCGATCAGGTAATCCTTCGAGAGGATGGGCAACTTCGAGAGGTCCTCCAGGCGCCTGAAGTCAGACCTCTTGAGGCCGAGTCTCTTGAAGAGGTTCCGGTAGTGGGGCACGTGCTCGAAACAGTGATCGAGCATTCTCGACAGCAGTTTCCACTGGAGACTGAGCAGACGCTCGCGGGGATAATACTGGCTCCTCCAGAGAAGCCATCGCCAGTAGAGAAGGCGCCTCGGGTATAGGAAATCGCGTATTCTAAACTCGATCATCTTGCGCCCGCTCTCTCAGTGCGTCCGCGACCAAGCCACGATGCTGTCCCAATGGTCAGGTGCACGAAACTGGAGGCTGTTTTCTGGCGTTATCCCGCCCTTCCAGTTGTCCCAATTGGTCTCAATCACGATCTTGTCAGCGCTACCCAAGTGCAACCTGTGCTTCTGCATCGCCCGGGCGAGAGTGCGCAGGCTCATCGGATCGAAGCCCATTATCCTGGTCGCCGTGAAATCGACAGCGACCGGGTCTCGGCCGGCAACCAAAACACCCTCCCGGCGAGGCCGCGAGGCCATCGGGCCATTCATGTCTCCGCCGATGATTCCGTCAATCACCGCGAAGAACCTCCGCTGCCTCGTGTCCCGCACCTTGCCATCGACACCTGCGTAGAAGAAGGCGCGGGCGATGTCAAGCACCATCCGCCAGGTCGTGTCGTTGCCCTCCCAATTGCCCGTGCGCACGGACTTGTGAAGGAACCTCCTGTAGAAAGCGTCGATCTGCGGCTGCTCCGAGCTGTGCGCACCCCGCTCCTTGACGGGGAAGAGGATCGGCAGAAGCCACGAGACGGTCCTGGCGAAGGCCTTACCCCTTCTCGCCAGAAGGCTATCTATCGCCTTACGGACAAGCTTCGTCTTCATCCTCAGAATCCTGTCCCTCTCGACCGGGAACTCGTCCCCCCCCTCCAGCGCATCTCCCACGCGATAGTGCGGCAAAAAGTTCTTGTCCGTGTTTATGCCCACGAAGTTCTTGAGGCTGAGAGTTACGCCCGTTTTCTTGTGCGTCTTGAGCTTCGGGACCCCGATCAGGACATCGCTCTCCAGCACTCTCTTGGAGATGCAATACTCGTTGGTGCTTCGGTTATGATGCGAACAGGTCTCGCGACGGTCGTAATCTGACCCGAACAGGTTGGAAAGCGTCTCCCCGAGCTCCGGGAACATGCTGTCTGTCCCCAGGTCAACGATCACGCTCTCGGTCTCGAACGTATCCACTACCTCCCTGTCAACTACAAGCCCGTGCTGAATCGTGCTCCTGACTCGCCGAAGGTCCATCAGGCCGGTCTCAACGCTGGAGAATCTCTCGTAGAACTGGGCTACCTGCCCGAGGCCAGTTTGCTCGACCAACCTCTCGAACCTCGCGTTGAACTGAGGCGCGTCAGCGAAGAGGATCCGGCCATTCCCACGAAGCGCTATCTCGACGTAATCCGCAATTGCCCTGATGACGGAGCCGTGCGTTGCGATCGAGAAAATCGTCTCCGAGTTGACGTGGTAGTCCATGATGAAGTTGGGGCTAATGACCACGCGGTCTCCGGGCCTGACAATTTCTCCCAACGGGTTCCAGTCCGGCTGGTTGTAGTGCGCCTCGTCCAGTCCAAGTAGGTGGAGAGTCTCGCGGACGGCGGCATAGACGTGATTTGTCTCATCCAGACCGCCTTTGCCCTTGAACGGATACTCGGGATACTGAAGCGGCGGGTTGAAGGGCGGGCTGGCCGGGTAGGAAAGCCCCGGGTCCCTGAAAACCGCCACACGTTGACCGTGCTCCGCAGACGTCATTCTCTCATCGTTCTCCATAAAACCTATGATAGCCCAAGGAAGAGCCGCTTGTGGCGCATCAGACGACCTGAACTAGGCCATGCCAGAAACCCGGGCATGTTACCTCACGCTAAAGATATCTTGCAGAGCAGTTCGCAGCTGCTCATCTCCGCCAGGGAACTCCGTGACGCCCACACCGACCCTCAGGCCGAACATCAGGGTTACCGAATCAACCTCAATCGCTTTCGGTGCCGCCTCAAAGACAAGGCATAGCCCCGTCAGCCGGTCAGCCATAAACCAGTCCCGGGAAGTGCTGACCTTGAATGTCAGCCTTCGCACGACCCCGTCGTAGGGCAGGTCAAAATCCCGACTAAACCACCGGCGACCGTCCAGCTGCCACTTGAGCAGCACCTTGTGAAGGCCGTGGTCCGCCGCCTCCGCGCCCAGCGTGAGCTCTGCCTCGTTGACTGCGAGCGTTGGAACCGACAGGTCAGAGTAGCACAGCGATGCCTTGGCCTGAATCGGGTGAGCTGCAATTCCCTTGACCTGTTTGGGCAGAGCGAAACGCTCGAACTGCCACCTGTCGTCCTGCACTCCTGCACCTGGCCGGCGAGGCATCGACCATCTGCCGAGCGTTATCTCAGTGTCGGCGAACTCCGGACGCCAGCGCTTGTCTAACTTGTCCCGTAGCAGGGCCTCGTCCGACTCGCTCCGCACGAACCTGCCGTCCTGAAACACAAGGCAGCGCATTTTATCTGGCCCTGGCGGATGCTCTCCTTTGGCAACATCGCTGAAGAAATCAGAGTATTTCTTGACGGAAATCCGCTTCAGATCGTAGTAAAACTCCACGTGCGCAAGCAGGGGAATGGCGCTGTCATCGGACACATAAACAGTGGTGTTGTCCGGCAGGTCGGGAACCCGCCTCTTCAGGTCGATCAGCGCCTCGTCCGCCTTCCAGCTGTTACGGCGCCAATCGCGGCCGGTGGTCGAATAGGTCGTGGCCGAAAAGACAGCGAGGAACAGCAGCAGGGTCCCAACAGCTGTGATTTTCCACGCTGCTGGATTCACCGGCCCCTTCCATCGAGCAGCTCGCAGGATCAACAGACCTGCAATCGCGATGAGGTTGATAAGGCTTGCGATCATCAGCAATGCTCTCTTGGCAGAAAGCCCGTCGAACTTGAGCGAGCCCGTCCCCGCGAGCCTCTCAAGGACAACCCCCACTGACCGCCAATACGCCGGGTCCACCTGTGAATGCCAGCCCGAAGCTCCACTTCCGTTGAGAAGCGCAGGTCCGGGGGCACGGTAGGGCATGAGCAAGAAGGAAAATATCGCGCACAGCACGAGGAGGTCCACGATCACGGGCGCCGGTCGCTTTGCGCTCTCAGCTCGGCTGACACTTGACCTCTTGGATATTATCTCGCTCGTGCCACGGTGCGTCGCATCCTTGCCAGACGTGAGAAGCGCCGCCAGCGCAAGCGCGAGGCCCACGGCGGGCAGGTATGCGTGCCGGTCGGAGGTTAGGGCGTAGAATGGGAATGGCAAAAGTGCCGTGGCGAAAAGCGAGAACCTGCCAAGTTTACCTCCTTTTATGAGCGGGGCCATGACCATTAGTATCAGTCCCGGCAAGAACCACGGTTTGGCCGCCTTGACCAGCGTCGAGAGGAGGAAGACAGGCAACCTGTAGCTCAGCGAGATTGACAGCACCATCCCCACATCCCTGTCGCCCGGCTTCGCCATGAGGTTGAGCCCAGCCGCAAGCCCAAGCGCGGCAACGAGCGGAAGCCAATATCTGATGCGGCCCTTGATGTAGCCCCAGATGGGACGCTCCCTCCTGTCGATCAGAATCTCCCACAGGGCCAGGAAGAGCAGCATTGATGCTGTGCTCTGCTTAGTCATTACCGCAATAAAATATACAAGCGCCGAGGCCCAGGGCAGGCGCCGACGGTCCCCGCTGGTAGCCTTCATGTAGAGGAGTAGCGAGGTGAGCAACAGGCAAGTGCTGACCGGCTCTACCCAGTGGTATATGGTGCTCACAGCATCGAAATGGACCGGCATTGACAGGAAAATTGCCCCGGCAAAGACGGCCCACCAGGTCTCATCCCTGAGGCGCCTCGCCAGGAGGTAGATCAAAAAGCCACAGAGCGCATGCGTGAGGATATTGATAACGTGATACCAGAACGGGTCTCTTCCGAAGAAGGTGAAGAAGACCAGCCAGCAGAGCCGGGGGACAGGCCGGTAGGTGTATGACTGCTCGGGATTGAATAAGGCTTTGTCCAGGTTGGCCTTGCTCAAAGGGCCAAGAAAGGCGAACGTATCCGAACAGAAATAATATGAGGTTGTCCTGAAATAGAGAAGGAGTGATAGACCAACAAAACACAGGAGGACAACGAGATGTAGCCGCCTCTTGCCAGTAGAGGCCAGTTCGTTCACTCCATTCATCATCCCATTCCAATTAATCCCAGGACTTCAGCCCGAGCTGCTCCCCAGCGGGCAGCGTTACGTATCACTCCACATACGCCTCACGGCCTTCAGATACTTGGACTTGGCGACCAGCCAGCGCACTAGCCTATCGGGCTGAGGCGCTTTTGCCGATCTGTTGAACATTATCTTGGCGCTCGATATATGGCAATAGGTGAAGTTGGCCCAGAGACCGGAAGGATGAGAGATACGCTGTGTGAATCCTCAGCTGCTAAAGGCGTTGTTCCTAGTAAGCCTCCTGACTTTAACACGGTTACTGGGAATCCCCAATAATCAGATTGACGCAGCTGGTTCTAGCCCTTTGGAGTGCGGCGGCTTGACGCCGC
>QMNL01000120.1 GCA_003647755.1 Candidatus Coatesiibacteriota bacterium | reverse complement strand
GAGTTTGGAGTGCGGCGGCTTGACGCCGCTTTCATTTGCGGTGGCTTGACACCGCGCTCCAATCGACAGCTTCAGCTTTTTCCGAAAGGCGATTGCTGCAGCGATGATTGACATAGGATCGATGTCGCGTCGAGCCGCGACGAGAAATGGCGGCGTCAAGCCGCCGCACTCCAAAGGGCTAGAACCATCTGCGTCAATCTGATTATTGGGGGACGCCTTTCGTTTCTTGACGGCAAGGCATAGATTCACATCACGAGAATGAGATTTGTAGCTTGGAGCGAAGAATGGAACAGGCGACACCAAACAAAGCTCACACGGTAGCGCCTCGCTGGCCCAGACTGCGCCGCGAGCTCTTGGTAACCCCCTCTGTGGCAGGCCACGCTCTTGCTGCCGGGCCCAGAGGCTCGGAGCGTATTTCATTATACCATCCAAAGGTCGTTGACAAAGAGAATCGCGAAGAACGTCATCAGCGAGGCGAATGCTGCCGTAATAAACAGATAAACAGTGTCTCTTCTGCTCAGTAAGGCTAAGAGAATCGTTACCGGGAACAGCACCAACTCAAACCTCAAGGTTCCCTCGACAAGTCCGGCGGACAGTGGCAGCAGCATGCCGAAGGCCGTGAAGAGAGCAAAGGAGGCCCCCTGCTGGCGAGCAATTGGGAAGACTGCCAGCAGGACCAACGCCGCGACAAGCAACCACAGCCCGTTCATAAGGTTGAGCTGAAGGGTTGAGAGGTCTTGGTTGGAGAAGTTGAGGTCCAAGCGACTGAAAAGACTACCCATGATACTCAAGGGGTTGGCGAGGTATCTTCCCCATGCTCTCGAGGCCGTGAGATTGGCAAACATGTCCCCCGTCTGGGCATATAAAATGAACGAGAAAAGTCCCGCGCCTGCTGGGATCAACAGCAACCAAGCCACATCCCGTCGCGCTCTTCTGGCCTCGAACCTCACGTTTCTGAGATACTCCCAGCCCGCCACAAGCAACAAAAGAAGGCCCACCGACCGGGTCATTGCGGCGAGGGAGCCACAGATTCCTGCTAGTAGCCATCTTCTATTCAATATGAAAATAAAGAACGCTAGAGAAAGCACAAGGAAAAGCGACTCGGTGTAGATCGCGGAGAAAAAGAACGATGCCGGCGCAATTGAGATAAGAAGGACCGCTCTTCTAGCAGTTTCTTGTCCCCATCGCTCTTGGACAAATCGATAGAGCAGGCACAGCGCTGCGATAAGAGCGACGTTCGAGACAATGACGCCTGAGACGACATTGTTCGAACACATCCTCCTGAAAACGTTGATGAAGAAAGGATAGAGTGGAAAGAAATTAGCAGTAGAATACTCTGTATGGCTCAAATCATACCCGGACGCGGCGATGTTCAGGTAGTAGGTGGCATCCCAATGCACCGCCAAATCCCACGGAGACTTCAGGTGTCCATGAACGTAAAGCCTACTGAAGTAAGCCACTATGAATAGCGGGATTCGCGTCGCGAGGAAAACAGAAACGGGATAGGTCAAAGCCTCGCTCTTGCCAAAGAGAATAGAGTACGCCTTCCAGGCAAGGTAAGCAGCCAGGAAGAGAGCGAGCAGCCGGGTGAAACCGTAATTGTGTGCCATGAAGGTGGGATATGTGAGGCTGATAAGCGCCAGCACGATGGCCATCGTTTTGAACGCGGTCTTTCTACGATTTAGAAAGGCATCTCGGTAGATCAGGTATGTGCCAAGCGCCATCGCTAACCCCGCCGCGAGGACCACTAGAGCGCCCACCGCTCTGAACCAGAGAATCGCAATGGCAATCGCTGGCCCGGCGAGCACGCCATATCTCAATGCGTTGGGCCAGCTGACGCCGTGGTTCGCCCTCGCGAAGCCAGCCACAAGGAGAACCATGATCGCCAGCAAGACTGTCACGCTGATCTCAGGCAGGAACCTTCTGAAGAGATAATATATCCTCATGATGATGTTCGGGTGGATCGTGAGGACGCAGTGATCACCTCTTATTTCGGCAATTCGCACGAACCGGCCGTCCCTTTTGGCTGAAACGAGGATGTATCCCGTCTTGCCCAGGTCCTTATCGGATACGGTCGCTCCAAGTGCCAGTAGGGCTTGCTGATCGTCAGGTGTCAGCAGCTCCGCCGAAAGACCGTGCCTCACAGCAACGCCCACGGTTCCGTCAGGAAAGCTCTCAAGGGCACTAGCATAGGCCCTGGTATCATCCATGTTGTCGTAATTGAGCGATCCTTGCCAGATCACATGCCCAGTCTTGGAATCGATCGTGCATAGCATGTAACCCGGGCCAGTTGCGTAGAACACCTGGTCCGAGACTCTAATCCGCGAGAAGCCAGAGGTTCCTGCACCTCTGGAATCCGCGATTAACTGCGGCATACCCGCCATCTCGGCTGGAGCAATTGCCTGTCGGTATATGATCTTGTCGCTTTCCAGAGACGGAACGAAGAAGGCAAAGATGCCAATCACGACTATAATCAATGGCAGTCTCAGCCACAACGGAGATGATAGGGCGGTTCTAGCCCATGCAGCCCGGATACGGCCGGCGACTCTCCTGAACCGCGGCGTATCGACTTGTCGGATTCTTTCGAGCCGGGTCCCGAGATGCGCAGCGAGCACGATGAAAGCGAACAGGGCACAGAGAAACCAGCGGTATCGTGGGACGGGATAGGCGAGCAGTTGGCTCTCTGCCTGAGACCCGTATCCAAGAACCATCGATATGACCACGATGAACAGAGCCGCGGAAATTGCCAAAGTAGACTCAAAAAGCCCTCTACTCACAGTTTCCCTCCGTAGCCCAGTTCCAGAAGATGCCAACATCCAAGCGCAGATCACGCATAGCACAACCTACCACTGTCCACCCTTGTGCTCAACGAGGCGCCTGACCTAGGGAGGCTGGGTGCGAAGCCTTTTCGCCAGTGCGTATGCGGCTTCAGCTTGCTGCGCTCCGCATTGGCCGCACGCTCAACTCTCGGTGTGTTGTTTCGACATTGAGCTGATCTGGGTCCAGCAGAGTCAGGCGGCATACCCGGCTTTCGGTCGAGGTCAGGCCGCGAAACCGCGTACAGAGCTTGGGTATGGAGACGATTTGGGGAGCGTTACCCGGCTAGCTTCGGAGGCTGAGGATGCTAGCGATACGTTGCGCTGAAGTGCACATGACCCGGCCCCGATAAAACGAGAATCTCGGCCAACAAAACGGGGATTCGGCGGCAATTTCACGGACATTGGCGAGTAGGTTTCAGGGCAAATGATCAACAAGTAACGAGCGAGGTTTGAATGACTTCTAGCGGGCACGAGGATACAGGAGGCAAGCGTCAAGGCGACTTGATGGCCAAGTGGCAGACGCTGTTGCGGGTGGTTGAGCGGCGGTTCAAGGCGGCGATAGCAAAAGAGGAGAAGAACGGACGGCTGAGGCCCGAGACCGAGAAGACGGTGGCGACTTACATCAAGACGCTTCAGGCGTTTGCCAAAGAGGTCAAGCAGATCGAGCAGGACGGCCACGGGCATGGCAGCGCCGCGCGGGAGGTCGCCCAGGACCTCTGGGCGCTTTCGCTCTCGAGGCGAGACAGGAGTGCGATCGCGTCAATCCTGAAGGAACTGAACCTTCCCGTAGGCAAACGACCCGGTAGAAGAGGTGGCAAAACACGTGAGCAAGGCGAGACAGAGCAGAAGAAACCGGAAAGAGGAGATTATCAAGAAGAGCTTTCGTTCGATGACCCCGCAGACGAGGGTGAGGATGGCTAGAGCCCTTTGGCAGCTCATTGAGGGGTCCGAGGCCGAGTTCCTCGACATCCAGCGCAGCATATTTTGGGACCCGGTTTATCAGCGCCCACCGTGCGACATGGAGGAGTTTCTGCTCTCACAGGACTACCTGGGACTCACTGACGAGGCTGGCAAACCCTATGTGCACCGGCGCCTGATGCAGCTTTTAATCCTTGCTGACGAGGATGCGATCAGGGAGATATATCTCTGCCTGGGGAAGGATTCGGGCAAATCGTTCTTTGCGGCATGTATGGCCTGCCGAATGGTCTATACACTCTCCTGCCTCGTGCCATCGCCCCAGCACGCCCTGCCCAACATTGCCCCGGGCTCTGGCATCCAAATAATCAACCTTGCCACTGATAGCCATCAGGCTAAACGCTCCGTCTTCAAGGAGCTCGAGATTAAGATAGCCGGCAGGGCGGGCAAGGGCCCCTCCCGCTGGTTCGAGCGATTCGGCTTTGAGAAGCTCGCGGACAGATTCATCTTCCCCAACAACATCGAGATTCTCTGCGGCCACTCGCGGGCCGAGGCGTGGCTGGGGGCGAACACGATTCTGGGCATAATTGACGAGGCCTCGTATTTCACCGAGGCAAAAGGCCTGAAATCGCTTTCTGACAGCGGCTACCCGACGAGCCTCGCCGAGAAGAACTACAACGCGTTCTACGGCAGCTGCAGGAGCAGATTTCCCAACCATTACAAGATAATCCTGATCTCCTCGCCGAAGCACCAGGGCGATTTCCTGTTCCGTAAGATCGAGCGCATCAAGCAGGCTGGCAACATGATAGACGTCGACTCTGTGCCGCTGCGAACGCCTTGCCATGCGCAGAAGGTGGCCGAGGCCGGCGCGATCAGGAGGGCCGGGCTTTCAGAGTTTGACATAGGCATCTTAGCGTGCACCGATGGCCCGCGCCTCGCGGTTCAGGCCCCATCGTGGGAGCTGAAGGACGACGAGACGATTCTCGACTACGAGGATGACTTCAACAACAACCCGATAATGACGGCGAGGGACTTCGGTGCGCAGCCCTACCTGGCCGAGGCGCCGTTCTTCGATTTCGAGCGAGTCGCACGCTGCATCGACCCGAACCGAAAGCCGCCGCTCAAGTTCCTGAGCCCACCAGGCGAGCCTGAGATGGACATTCCCGAATCGGTGCTCACGCAGAAACGGCGGCTCTCAAACGAGTTCTCCGGCCATCCCGAGCGGGACTACTTCGCACACATCGACTTCGCAACAGGCGGCAAGTCCGGCAAGGGCGACGCCTGCGGGTTCGCACTGGGGCACCTGGAGGAAGCCATTGGACAGGGGGGACGCGTTTTTTATCGTGTTTTTTTCGACCTTGTTACGAGATTTCAGTACGCCAACGGGAAGCCGGTCGATGCGGAGGACCTCTGCGATTTCGTGCCGTTTCTCAAAGTTGGACGGGGCGAGTTCAGGCCGGCGAGGCGCCTCGAGCCATGGGAGACGCACGACGGGGCAGGCTTCTCGCGGCTTTCGGTGAGCATTGACGGCTTCAACCGGGAGCTTCTGTCGCAGCTTCTCGCAAAACGCGGCGTGCAAGTCGAGTATTTCTCACCGGACAAGAGCAGGGAGTGCTGGCAGCTGGCCGAATTTGCCCTGTATAAGGCATGGGTGTCGCTTTATCGGCACCCGATTCTCGAGGCGGAAATCATGTCGCTTCAAGTAACCGACAGCGGCATCCCTGACCACCCTCCGAACGGCTCGAAGGACATGCTGGATGCTGTCATCTCCGTGATTTACAGGGCGTTGACGACGTCGAGGGCGGCTCTTCCGGAGCACAGGTATACGGGCGTGAAAGGATAGGTGGACACAATTGTCAAAACGACGAGAGGAGGCATGCGATGGCTGAGTGCAAGACAGGTGAGCGCAGGACGGGCTTTCTAGCCTGTCCGCTAGAGACAATGGACAGAAAGACAAGGAGACGAATGCGCTTGATGAGGCTCTGCGAAAAATATGGTTATGAGGAGATGGCGTCGGTCTTGAAGAGGCGGATCGAGAGGTCCAGAGAGGCTCAATCGGCGCAGGGGACGCCGCTTCTTCGGAACCTCAGAGGTGGTGTAAGTGGGCAACCGTAGGAGATGCGAGCGTAGGACGGCCAACGTGGAAAGCGAGCGTAGGACGGCCAACGTGGAAAGCGAGCGTAGGGCGGGCTTTCTAGCCTGTCCGCTAGAACAGGAGGATGTGCCGAGATGACGATATGCAGCGAG
>QMNL01000119.1 GCA_003647755.1 Candidatus Coatesiibacteriota bacterium | reverse complement strand
CGGAAAGAAACAACGATCAATCTCGCAGTAACCTGCTAATCCTCTTCTATCAGAAATGAGAACTTCCTGCGAGGAGACTCCCCGTCTTTCACCCACTCTAATGTCCATCGCACATCAGCCATAACGTTCCCCTTGCAGTCAATTCCTGCTGCTTTCTTGATGTCTCCGCATTTGCGAATGGACCTGTTGAGTTCGTCTGCCGTGGCTCTTCCACCCGAACTATACGATCATCTCGTCATCACCGTCAAAAAACCGCCCCGGGAGGCCCCTTGCGAGCCTTGATGTTCGCCACCGCAGGAATGCTTATCGCCCGCGCTGATGGAAACGCGGAGGCGCTTTGTATCAGGTCAATGAAAGCAACGGCAGATTGCCATGACGGTTGCGGAGATCGACCGGCTAGTTTATGAGTTTTACGGCCTGACGGGGGCTGAGATCAGCATTGTGGGGTTGGAGGGGATAGGCTGGCGGTTGGCGATACGCGGTGAGACTTTGGCGATTGACACCTTGACCCAGAGGATGCTTTGACCTATTATCTGAAGGAGAAAAAGGCAACAATAATAAGGGAGTTTTGATGGAAGAAAGAGACGAACAGCTGCGCTCCGAACGTGAGCGAGATGGTGCGGACTCGAGCTCCGTGGTCGAGGTTCGGGACGAGGAGCGGGGAAACGTGGCCTATGACGCGGAGAGCATAAAGGTTCTTGGCGACATCGAGGCGGTTCGAGAACGGCCGGCGATGTACATAGGTAGCACGGACGAGTATGGTCTTCACCACCTGGTTTACGAGCTTGTGGATAACTGCGTTGACGAGGCGATGGCTGGTTTCTGCACCAGAATCAAAGTAACCATCCATTCGGACAACTCGGTGACGGTTTCTGATGATGCGAGGGGCATTCCGGTGGATTGGCACGAGGGGGAACAGAAGTCGGCAGCGGAGGTTGTTATGACGACTCTGCACGCTGGCGGCAAGTTCGAGGCAGGCGCGTACAAGGTTTCTGGCGGGCTGCATGGGGTAGGCTTGTCGGTCGTCAATGCGCTTTCAGAATGGCTTGAGCTGGAGATCAAACGCGACGGGAAGATATATCGTCAGAGTTACAAGCGCGGTTTTCCTGTAACCGAGCTGAAGGCAGTTAGCGGGACGAGATTGCATGGGACTAAGATACGTTTTCTGCCTGATAGGAGCATATTCGAGGACACGGAGATACAGTTCAACATTATTGCTCGACGGCTAAAGAACCTGTCGTATTTGAACCGCGGGCTTCGCATCGAGTTGGGGGATAGCAGGACGGGCAAGGAGGCGGTTTTCCGGACAACGGGGGGTCTTGCCTCGTTTGTTTCGGACTTGAACCGGGCGGAACGGCGTCAGCTGCTGTTCAAACCACTTTCGTTTTCGACTCACGTGGAGGACGTGGGGATAGACCTGGCGATGAGCTATAACGATGGTTATTCGAGCCAGATATTGTCGTTTGCCAACAACGTGATGACAAAGGAGGGTGGGACACATCTTTCGGGTTTCAGGGCGGCGTTGACCAAGACGATAAACGCTTATGGTCAGAAAAACAAGGTCTTCAAGGACCTCAAGGAGCTTCCGTCCGGGGACGATGTTCGTGAGGGGCTAATCGCCGTGTTGAGCGTTAAGCTTCGGCACCCTCAGTTTGAGGGCCAGACCAAGACGAAGCTCGGCAACAGCGAGGTTAAAGGGATTGTCGAGTCAGCGGTGGGCGAGTTTCTGCGGACTTTCTTGGAGGAGAATCCCACCGAGGCCAGGAAAATCGCTAACAAAGTAGCAAACGCGGCAAAGGCCAGAACCGCAGCAAGGAGCGCTAGGGAGCTGGCGAGGCGCAAGAGCGTGCTGGAGTCCAGCCCGCTGCCTGGGAAGCTTGCCGATTGCTCAGAGCGTGATCCCGAGAAGACAGAGCTTCTTCTGGTTGAGGGTGATTCGGCGGGAGGGAACGCTAAGCAGGGTCGAGACCGGACGTTTCAGGCGATCCTGCCGCTCAGAGGCAAGATACTCAACGTGGAGAAGGTCAGTCAGGACAAGATGCTCTCCAACGATGCGATCAAGACGATCATCTCCGCTCTTGGGGCGGGCGTTGGCAATGAGCAGTTTGCGATCGACAAGCTACGTTACGGTCGGATAATAATCATGACGGACGCTGACGTTGACGGGTCACATATCACGACGCTGTTGTTGACGTTTTTCTTCAGGTATATGAAGGAGATCATAACAACTGGTCGGCTGTTTATTGCCCAGCCTCCGCTGTATAAGGTGAAGGCAGGCAAGAAGGAGAGGTACATGAGGCAGGACAAGGACCTCGAGCAGTATCTCTTGGAACGTGGTTCAGAGGGGGCAGTTCTTAAGAACAATGGCGGCGAGCTCATGGGCAAGGAGCTCAGGGCCTATCTGAAGAAAGTTGCGAAATACCGCGACGCCCTGGAACGCATTCACAAGATCGGCCTGCCAGTCGCGCTCGTGGATGCCCTTGTTAAGCTTGATATTAACGATGAGAGCGTCTTCGAGACGAGCGAGGCTGCGAATGAGCTGAAATCTCGGTTGAAAGAGATGCTCGGCGATCGGGCGATTGACCTCGCGGTCCGGCTCCTACCTAACGACGATTCAGGGCTTTATGAGATAATGGTTACGGATCACCGCCAGCCCACTTCGCGGCTGTCGCGGATCAACTGGTTTTTCATCTCGTCGGGGATGTATCGGGACTACATTGAGCTGAGGGACCAATTATGGAAGCTTCCGGTGGTGCTCATGGCAAACGACAAAGAGGTGAAGATCGAGTCGTACGATGCACTTATGGACGCCATCAAGGCCGTCGGCAGCAAGGGTCTGACCATTCAACGATACAAGGGTCTGGGCGAGATGAACCCCAATCAACTTTGGGAGACCACCATGGAGCCATCCAAGCGAACACTTGTGCAGGTAACGATTGAGGACGCCCTTGCGGCTGACGAGCTCTTCACCAAGTTGATGGGGAGCCAGATCCCACCGCGGCGGGAGTTCATCGAACAGAACGCTCTTCTTGTTCGGAATCTCGATGTCTGAGCCGAGGCTAGCGGCCAGCGGGAGTTGCTTACAGACCTATCGGGAGCGGAGCTCTTTGCCCAACCTCCGGCCTTGTTGCTCGGCTGAGTTCACGTGGTGATTGAGAAGTTCGTCCTTGACAATGGCGTTACGCTGCTTGCGGAGCCGCTGGAGCACGTCAAGTCTGTCTCGATCGCGGTTTGGATCAACACCAGGCCGCCGGCTGATTGGACGCGGGACGCGGGCGTCAGGCACTTCATAGAGCACCTTGTTTTCAAGGGGACAAAGCGCCGCAGCGCAAAGGAGATCGCCATGGCGATTGAGGGCGTCGGAGGCGTGCTTGATGCCTGGACCGACCATGAGGCGACGACTTTCTCGGCGAAGACGTTGGACAAGCACCTCAGCCTGGGGATGGACGTGCTCTCCGACTTGGTCATGTCGCCCCGTTTTCTGGAGAAGGACATTGAGCTCGAGCGCAAGGTCGTGTTGGACGAGATACTTAGGGAGATGAACGATCCTGGCTCAAACATCTTCGATCAGTACCTTGCGGACGCATGGCCTAAGCACCCGAGCGGGATGCTCATTTTGGGAACGCATCAAAGCGTCCAAAACCTCGCCCGCGAGACGATAGTCGAGTACTACCGCAAGCATTATGTGGGCAAGAACACGATCGTGGCGTGCAGCGGGCATATCGACACCGCCCAGTTCGTTGAGACCGCCACCGCTACCTTCGGCCAGCTTCCCCCTGGCGGTCCCGGTGACGAGGCGCACTTCGGCCCGCCGACGTTCGTGCCTCAGCGGAAGGTCTATACCAGGGAGTTCGATCACATTAACCTCTGTTTAGGCGTGAAGGGCCTGCCCTACGATAACGCTTATCGCTACGAGTTTGCGGTCTTGGACACGCTGCTCGGCGGCGGCATCAGCAGCAGGCTGTTCCAGGAGATCAGGGAGAAGCACGGACTGTGCTATTCGATCGGCACCTTTTCGGTCAGGAGGCGAGACAGCGGGCTCTTCGCCATCCACTCCGCCAGCGCCGAGGCGAGCGTGCTGCCCCTTGTGGAGTTGATTGTGCAGCAGCTCAGGAGGCTTGCCAGAGACGGCGTAACAGACGAGGAGATAATCCAGACTAAGGAGCAGTTGAAGGGCAGCCTTATGCTTGCGCTGGAGTCGACCTACGCCCGCGTGATGCGACTCGCCAGGGGTCAGGCCTATCTCGGTCGTCCTTTCACGCTGGAGGAGATATGCGCCGGCATAGACGCCGTTACGAAGGACTCTGTCAACGAGCTGGTCCAGCTGCTCTTCTCAGGTGGCGAGCTCGGGATCACGATGGTCGGCAACCTCGACGGCTCCATCCTTGACAAAATCGAGCTGTCGCTGGTATAAAAAGTCACCGACGAAGAGGCCACGGTAATGCGGAATCGCCACTGCTGAGAGGAGAGAGATTTTCTCAAGTTTGGCGTTCTATGGTTCATGTTTGCTGTGCAGGCAATCAAGCCGGGGCGTTCCGTGTCGCCCTGATGTGTGAGCTCCTGATGCGAGATGTTGCTTGATGGGAAGCACGCCCACAATGTGGGTGGAATGGAAAGTAACCGATCGAAAACTGGGAGAGCGGGTGTTGAGCTACGAGACGACTCTGAGTGCGATGGTTCGGAACGTCGTCGAGGAGCTTCGGCGGCGCCTACAGCGGCACTATGGGCAGAGGCTTTGCAGGGTCATACTCTACGGGTCCCAGGCGCGCGGAGACGCAGAGACAGGCTCCGACATTGATGTTCTGGTCGTGCTTGAGGGGACAGTTGACGCCGGTGCGGAGATACAGTCCGTAGGGCCGATTGTGGCCGACATATCTCTCGCTTACGATCAGGTGGTCTGTCTGGTATTCGTCTCCCGCGAAGATTTCGAGATAGGTGAGTGGCCCCTTCTTATGAATGTGCGCACCGAGGGTCTGGTGCTGTGACGCCTACACAAAGAGACTTGCTGCAAAAGGCCAAAGACAGTCTGGACGCAAGCGAACTCTTACTAAGAAATGGCTATCCAGATTTCGCCGCTTCCCGCGATTATTACTCAATGTTTTACGTCGCTGAGGCATTACTACTAGAGCGGGCCTTATCTTTCTCGAAACACTCAGCGGTCGTCGCCACTTTTGGCAGAGAGTTCTGCAAGTCGGACCAAAAAGCCGCGCGCTTTCATAGATACTTGATTGAGGCGATGAGCTTTCGGCATGCCGGTGATTACTCGCCGCGCCCCTCAGTGTCACCTATTCAGGCTTCGGAACAGATCGAGAGAGCAAGTGAGATTCTCAATTACGGAGAAGAACGGCTGTCAAAGCCAATGGACCGGTCGCACCCGAGGGAATAAGCTTTGTGTTTGAGGTTGCTGTCCCTCATAACCATGTATTCCAGGGGTCGTTGAGTTGGAGATGGATTATTACTTTGGGAAGCGGAAGACGCTGGATGAGCTCGGGGAGATAGTCGCTGGGCTAAAACGGAACGGCAAGACAGTTGTGCTCGCCAACGGCTGCTTCGACATTCTGCACGTGGGCCATGTGCGGTATCTTGAGGCGGCCAGGGCACTCGGAGATTGCCTCGTGGTCGCGGTCAACGATGACGCTTCGGTCAGGCAGTTGAAAGGCCCGGGAAGGCCGATCTTAGGCCAGGATGCGAGGGCCGAGATAGTCGCCGGGCTGCAATCGACCGACTTAGTCTGCATCTTCTCGGGGCACGATGTCTCGGGCGTTATCGAGCGACTTAGGCCGCATATCCACGCGAAAGGAACCGACTACACCGAGCAGACTGTCCCCGAGCGGGAGATCGTTAAAAGTTACGGGGGGCAGACGGTGATCTGCGGCGATCCCAAGTCGCATTCAACCAAGGATGTTATTAAGAGGATTATGAGTTTGCCGGAGTAAGGCATTGCAGATATCAGTCGTCGTCCCCACGTTCAACAGCAGACAGTTCCTTCCGGCCTGCCTCGAGGGTCTGCTG
>QMNL01000118.1 GCA_003647755.1 Candidatus Coatesiibacteriota bacterium | reverse complement strand
TCGCCTCGACCGAAGTCGGGCGATGAGGTGCTGCCACATGTCTGCGCGCCTCTCTGCGAATCGCCGCGCTTCAACGCGGTGATATAGATGGCTCTCATTATATTAGCACCCGACTTCATTCGGGTGTCCTGAGGATGCCTCGGCGCCCCTCCTCCCTAGATTCCTTATTTGAAAGGGGTATAGATGAGGGCGTCGTGCTCCCTCGGGTCCCCCATCTGAAGATGGGGGCTAGGATCATGGGAGCCGTCTGCATCGCCTCGACTGAAGTCAGGCGATGATTTCCCTGCCGCTCCTTGAAAAGAACAGTCGGCGGCTGCTACCATCGCCAGCATGGCTAGACGGAGAAAGAGAATCGCAATTGGCTTTCCGATCGTGCACTCGGTTCAGGGCGGTGCGGAGGTGTTGGTGTCGTCGCTTCAATCGGCGCTCGCCGGGAAGGGACACAATGTCTTTGGGATCGAGATTCCTTTTAACTTCTCGCCCGTCAAGCAGCTGATAAGGGATTGCATCGCCTGGCGTCTGCTGGACCTCACCAAGAGCTACCTGACGCCTTACGACATCTTCATCGCCACCAAGTTCCCGTCCTACGTCGCACGGCATCCCAACAAGGTGGTCTATCTCATGCACCAGCACAGGGAGGTTTACGAGCTTTGGGGCTCTCGATATAGCCAGCTGAAGAGCAGCGAGGAAGACCTCGGGATACGGGACGCCATCATCTCGATCGACAATCGGGCCCTGGCCGAGGCCAAGTCCATCTTCACCATCTCCAAGCGAGTGAGCGAGCGGCTGAGGCGATACAATGGCCTCGAGAGCAAGGTTCTATATCCGCCTCCACGGCTGGGCAATGTATTCCGATGTGAGGCCTACGAGCCGTTCGTATTCTGTCCGGGGAGGCTGGAGCTCAACAAGCGACTGGACCTCGTGCTGGATGCGCTGGCGAGGTGCAAGGCTGAAATCAGGTGCGTGATCGCGGGAACCGGGCCGCAGGAGCGTGCTCTTAAGAAGCAGGCCAGGAAGCTCAAGCTCGGCGAGCGGGTCGATTTTGCGGGCTGGGTCGATGACAAGACGTTGGTCGATCTATATGCAAGGTGCATGGGCGTGGTGTTTGCGCCGAAGGACGAGGATTTGGGGTTCATCACGCTCGAGGCTTTCCTGTCCAAGAAACCAGTCATAACTACCGAGACCTCCGGGGCAGTGCTGGAGTTTGTCGAGGACGGGGTTACGGGATACGTGGCGTCCACGGAGCCGGGTGCCCTCGCCGAGAAGATCGATCTCTTGGCGGCTCATCCCAAGCGTGCAGGGAAGATGGGCGAGGCAGGATACGAGACGGCGAGGAAGCTCACCTGGGACTACGTCGTTGACCACCTGACGGCCGGCTGAGGAGAAGGCGGAAGGGATGAAGGATGGGGGCGAAAGGCTGAGATATTTCCTTCTCTGCCTGCTGATCTGCGTTCTTACCAGCATCTTTGGTGGGATCGTGGCCCTGAAGAAGGCGCAGTACTCGCCAGTGGACCGCCCGGTTACCGTGGCGCTTGCGTTTGTGCTTCCGGCCTGGTTTCTGCTGACAACGGCCGTGATGCTTCTCTGGAAGGGACGAGGCATCGAATGGCGGCGAGCGGCGTTTCTCGATCTGTTGTTCTACGCCTCTCTGCCGGTGGCGGCTGGGAGCCTCTGCGGCCTGGAGCTGATTGACGAGCTCTCGATGATTCGGATATTCACGGCCATTGCTGCGCTGAAGGCGTTAGCGACGGTCTATTTCATGGCACGGGCGAGCGATTCCGGCTCCGGGCGGTGGCCGACTGTGCTGTTTGGAACGGTTCTGTCGCTGGGAGTAGTCCTGACAATAGTCGGTATTTCAGGGCACAGGGAGCACGTGAGTGCGGCGGTCGACTTCGGCCCAGATGTGTATCTCACGAGGGAGCACCACACTCTAAGCGAGCCCGTCAGAGCGGGAACGTTAGCGAGGTGGGTTCGGCTCAAGACCGCGTTGGTGCACTCCGGTGGGATACTTCAGAACACGAAGATCGGGCACCTGAGGGTAACAGACACAGGGGGTCGGCGCTACGACTTTGACCTTCGAGCAGGCGTGGACGCCTGTGAGAAGTGCTACGAGATCCCTAACACCCGAACACACATAAGGCACACAAGATCGCACGAGGGGGAATGTTCCGTGGAGTTTCTGGCTCACGGGCAGGCGTACATGGGCCGGACCTCCTCCGCCACATTCAGCTTTGGCAGGCGCATCAGGCCGAAGTTGGTTGAGGTGTTCTTCTCGCTCGACGACCCTAAGCAGAAGCTGTTCCGCATTTATCTTAGACAAATACTGTTTCTAGACCAATGAGCACCCTTATCTACCTTGCCTGCACGCTGTGCCTCGCCATCGCCTCCCGCCTGTGGCTGACGGGCTATTGGCTTGCGCTGGACGTCCCGAGGGTGGAGATAGTGTCGGAATTCGTGCCGATCGTGCTAGTCCAAGCCGTGATACTGCTGTTCTTGCTGCCAAAGATCGGTGTTCGCAGGGGAGTTCACGCGTCTGCAAAGCTCATCTGCGCTTTCGGGGCTGTTGCCTTTCTCCTCCTTGCATCGCCGCTCGTAACGGCCGAATCACGGTATTTTGAGGCGATCGAGGGGACAGTCTTGCTTGGGCTAATGATCGCCGTCTCGGGGACACTGCTGGTCACGCTCTTTCGCAACGTAGATGGTCTCTCCGAGCGCAGGCTGCTTGTAGCACTCGTTGTTGTGTCTGCATCCTGCTACTTCTGGTTTGGGCTTTGGACCTACGATCAGCACCCGCCGGACGGCGATGAGCCGTATTACCTCCTGACCGCGCATAGCCTGGCATACGATCATGACCTGGACCGCACCAACAATTTCAAGAACAAGGACTACCTTGCCTACTATCCATACACGCTTCAGCCGCAGTTCCGCAGCGTCAAGATCAAGGGCAAGGAATACGAGGTCCAGAACTACAATGTGGGCTTCCCCATCCTGATAACGCTTCCCTACCGCATCTTCGGGTTCCGAGGCGCTGTGGCGCTCATCAACCTTCTCGCCGCCTTGTTAGTCGCAAACGTCTTTCTGCTTTCCCAGGAGCTTGGAGCGGAAAGAAAGGATGCCCTGCTAGGTGCGCTCATCTTCGGCTTCTCCGTTCCCATGCTCAATTACGCCAACCAGATATTCCCCGCCACCGCCTGTGCTCTCTTGGCGATATACGCCTTCAGAAGGCTTTCCCGGATCGGACCGGGCAGACGGCGTGAGATGCTCATCTTGCTTGCCCTTTGTGTGGCTCTCTTCATGCTCAAGATAAGGCTGTCACTGCTCATTGCTCCCATTCTCCTGATAGCGATGTGGAGAACGGCAAGGAGAAAGACAATGTGGCTGTATGCATCAGGTGGCCTCGGAGTGCTCATTGTGCTCGGTTACGTGCTCCGCGACCGAATCGTTACGCTGCGGCTTCTCACCTCGCGGCTGGACGAGTTGCTTCGAATGGGCATCGGCGATCTTGCGCCATCGAGCGGCATCCTTGGCCAGATGCTTGACCAGCAGTTCGGACTGCTCGTGCTCGCTCCTGTCTATGTTCTGGCGATCGCGGGCGCGGTCTCGCTTTACAAGATTAACCGGGGCGTGCTCGGAAGAATCCTGCTGGTCATCGGGCCGTACTACCTCGTCGTTGGGTCTATGCCCTGGTGGAATGCGTCGTGGTGCCCGCCCTGTCGCTTCCTGATAGTGATCTTGCCGTTCTTGGGTGCACTGCTTGGCCTGGGGCTTGGCCGTATCGCGACGTTCAGGCAGGCGGCGGGACTCAGCCTCGCGGCGACGGCCTCGGCCATCGTGACGTTCCTGCACCTTCTATCTCCCGTGTTCCGCTACGACCAGGCAAACGGGGCAAACCGAGCCCTCTGCCTTCTGCACATGAACACCTACATCGATCTCTCGCGGTTTCTGCCGTCGTTCTTCCGAACCGATATTATGACGCCGGTCAAGGTGTTCCTTGAGATACTCGCTTTTGCAGTCCTTTTCGTGGTAATTGCGAGGATAGGCAAGCGCAGGGCGGAGGGCGTCGGCGTGTTCAGGGACGGCAGATACCTGGACGCAGCCGCGGTGGGAATGGCGGCCGTTGCATTCGTTCTCTCGGCCGGGACGCTCGCCGACCTCACCACTCCGAAGTGCACATACGAGATGGAGGACGAGCCGCTTTCGATCTATGACCCGCCCTCGAGGGCCTTTATTAGGGGCGGCCGGCGAATAACGCCCGGCTACCCGCTTGAGCGCGACGTCCAGCTTTCGCCAGGGGAGAAGCTCGTTATCGTTGAGGCGATGATGCGCAACCCAATCTGGACTACTGTCCCGAACCTCTGGCTTCAGCTTGAGGGCGACAACGAGACAGTTCGCGCCATCGATGAGCCTGTCGATGTCGAGCTGATGGAGAAATACTATAATCGAGTCAAAGTCGCTGGCGGGCACTACCGGATGCGGCTTGGGATAGCGATTCCCGGCGTTGATATGAGGAAGATCAACCCGGACAAGGTGGCCAACATCTACGTTGACCGCGTGCAGATATTCGATGCGAACGGGCTGGAGGCCTTTCTCTACGCCAACTTCGGGAGGCTATATAACCTCTTTTCGCTGCCAAAAGCGCTTGATCTCATGGGCCAGGCATACTTCATCCAGCCGCGCTACAAAAAACTCGGCGAGAGAGTGTTCCGCTCATTTATGAAGGCGAAGAGGTGGCCGGAGGCGGCGGATTTCTACTCTTTCCGGGCAGATTCAGATCCATTTGACCTCCGAGCGTACACTCCAGAATCGCTGATCATGCTCGCCGAGGCGGAGCTTGACAGACGAAGGTTCCCTCATGCGATTCAGGTTCTCAAGCCAGTCCTAGGAGCGTTGACGGTTCCGCCTAGGGCGAGGCTCCTCGCGGCCAAGGCGCACATGGGTCTCAATCAGATCGAGCAGGCACTGTCTATCCTGCCGAGCGACGCAGCCGATCCTGCGTTCTCGGCCGAGGCGGACTACCTGCGCTCCGTGTGCCTGATGCGAGAGGGGGAAACTCGCGAGGCTTTCGATCTTCTCACTGAGGTTGCGGGGCACCCGTTTGAGCAACGATTCGAGGCGCTGTGTCAGATGCTCTCGCTGGCCAGAACGTTCCACGACGATGCTCAGGCAGACCGCGCCATTCGCCTGATGCGGGCTACCAGGACGACTGGGCTTACGCCGGACGAGATGACGAGGTCCGGCGGCAGGCCCGCTGACGGTGGTTGGATGCTCGACCGTAACGGCTTTTTTGAGGCGCCGGTCAACGTTCTCTCCGACACGCTGGCGATCAAGATGAACGTCAAGGCGGAGGGAACGTTCGAGACACATGTTGAAACGGGCCTTGTGATCGACCCCGCGACCGGGCTTGCGAGGTATGTCTTCCCGAATCTCAAGATCACGCTCGGAGACCTGCCGCCCAAGTTCATTCGTGTCCCGTTCCTTAAGTGGACCAATACTTACGTCTTTTTCAATGGGCTGGAGCCGGGCACCTACGACCTTCGAATCGCATACATCAACGATCACACCTTCCAGAAGGACAAGCAGGACCGCAAGTTCTTCCTGCGGCACATCTGGCTTCAGAGCGCCATCATGTTTTTCAGAGACGAGCTGAAGTGGAGGATCGATAAGAAGGGCGGCGTCGCAGTTTTTGAAACTGACATAGCGCCCCGTTTCCCAGTCAGGACCTTCGCAGTCAACATCAGCAACTTCCCAGCCGGGCAGGAAGCACACCTCAGGCTCGACATCGCTGGCGAACGCCGTGCCGCCCTCCGGCTACACGAGAAGACGAGTAGCCTCGTCGAGCGGACGGTCGCCCTATCGCCTGGGAAGTATCACGTTTCGTTGACGCTTCGGTCGGTGGACGCCACGAGCGAGATTGAGCAAATTGCAGCGAGCATCGAGTTGATAGGATTTTCGTATTGAGTATGGGAAAGTCGCACCCGACACCGGCAGAGTGGTGGGAGGCGCAGGCCCGGGAGGACAT
>QMNL01000117.1 GCA_003647755.1 Candidatus Coatesiibacteriota bacterium | reverse complement strand
GAGCTCGAGTGTGTACTGGCGGTTCACGGGGATGTCCCGATCGACACGGAACGAGCCGGAGAATATGCCATCATTCGCCGCAATGTCGCAGCCTGCGCCGTCATCCAGAAGTTCCACGCCGAGGGGTTCGCCGGCATAGCACACCTCGATCGCGTCCACCGAACTGTCCTGCACGTAGGCGAACGCCTCGATAGTGAACGCGAATATGTTGGTTGCCGTGTTTGCCACGCCCGCCAGGAGGATGGGGCAGCCAGCGGCAGACGCGGTGGGTGCAACGGTGATTGCGGGGAGGCTGATGCCTTGAAAGCGCCGCGTGGCGCTTGATGTCAACCTCGCATCGGGCGCGGCCAGCTCATCACAGAACGAGAGCAGTACTTGCGGCCACTGTCCGATGCATCCGCCCAGCTCGTCAGTAGCAACTATCGACACGTGGTATTGGCCGGCAAGCAGCAGGCCGGGCGGGCAGTCGGCGTGAAAAGTCCAGAATCCATCGCCGGCCACGTAGTCGCCCTCTGTGCCGTTGTCGTTAAGAAAAAGCCCCGTTGGCACGTTGTCGAGATAGATTTCCATCGACTGGGGAGGCCCGACCTCGGGGTTCACAACCGCTGCCACCTGCAGCGTTCCGCCGTGCGAGGCGGATATGTGGCTTCCCATGAACCCGGCGCCGAGGATGCAGTTTACCGGTTTACAGGACACGTGCGCGAACTGGGAGAGCGTGTTGGCATGCTCTCTTCCAAGTGTGAGCGAATCAAAGGTCGCCGGGTCGGAGGGGACTGAGTCCTGGGCGGGCGCCGGGGCGTCCGACGGAACCGAGAAGAGGATGACGTTGATGTCTGGGTAGCCACCGAGGTATTTCGTTGGAACAGCGAGCTCCACGAGGTTGCCTATTGCAGAATAGCTCAGGACAGCGCCAATGGAATCTAACGAATCAGCAGACCAGTCATTTGGGCCAGAATACCGATAGAACTTGCAGTTCCGGAACGACTCCCACCCAAGCCACGGGACCCAGGTTACGTGGTTCAAGTATATCTCAGCATCCACGGCGAACTCGGGGTCGAACGTTACGTAGTTTCCGACCGCGTCGGTGTCTGGACCACTTCGGCCGGAGAAGCCACCATCGCCGTAGTCGATGGCCAGCACATAGGACATATCTTTGTTTTGGCACGTCGCCGTGAACGCGAAGTGCCAGTAATCAGGGTCAGCATAGGCCCGAAGCGACGAGACATCGTATTCTGGATCGTTGAAATCGAGCGTCGGATCGACGGCTATCGGCCTGATAAGCTCGTTGTCCCAGTCGGTTAAGTCCCCGTCAATACAGAGAAGTGACGAGGCCGTATTCACAAGGAACCAGCCCTCCTTGCCATCCCGCGCCTCAGCACGTACGACGTAGAGTTTGAAGCCCGCCGCAGGGCTAAAGCCGTAGTCAAACAAAGGACCGAACTGGGTGCTTTTCTCGACAACCTCCACGTCGGTTGCGTTGACCAGTTTGAAGTTCAGAACCTCGCTGTCCGCCTCGACGGAGGCACGCACGGTCTTGAGCTGACTGTTGGTGTAGCTTGGCAACGACTCGTTGTTGATGAAATCCGGGTTCGTGGGCACAAAGACCGGAACCTCGTTCGCCTCGCCGCCCTGAAAGCGGGGAATCTGGAGTGCCGGATCGCCCAACAGGACGAACTCGAAGAGCGTCCGGCGCACAAGGAAATCGTCCCAATCGTTCTCGGAAAGAAACCTGTTGATGGCGCCGGTGTAAAGGCTTCCGAGGTCCGATGCCCCTGCTGAGAAGCTCGCAAAGACGTCCTTCGTCATGCCGCCCATGTGCTCCTGCTTGGTAACAATCAGGTTGCCGTTGTCGAATGCCTGCGAGGCTATCCCCGCGTTGATACGGCTGCCCCCGTAGTAGGCTATCCCCCCCGCCGGGCTCAGCACAACGCCCTCACCGAATGACCTCGAGTAGCTCGGCGAGTCGAATTGACCGCAGATGCAGGCTATTGAGACGACAATCGGCAGCTGGAAGTTGGAGGCCGCGTATGAAAAAAGGTCGTCGCTGGTGATCATCCCGTCGTCAAGGCTGATGCCCGGCCCGAAACCATGGCCAGAATCGTAAATGAAACCGTAGCCCCCATCTCTAAGGCCCTCGGAGACGACATCGACGGTGTAGCGCCCATCCGTGCCAAATGCTTTTGCAACGGTCATCCCATCGAAATAGCCCGAGTTGAGCATATCCAACGACATGAGCTCGCCATAGTAATAGGGTGTGTGAAATGGACGGCTGCCGGCCACCATAACGTTGTCAAACCATGACCTATCCTGCGCCGCCTGCCGCCAAGCGCGCATCTTCAGCGCCACCCTCGTCGCCTCGGCCAAGTCCCGCACGGGCAGGCGGCCCACCTTGTAGTTGGGCACGAGGTCGTAATCAGGCGAAGAATAAAAGAAGTCGGTCGGCACCCAGTCCTGCTCGAGGCCAAGCCCCGAATCGGCATCGTGGTAGTAGTAGCTCGCCGGGACCTTCGACCCGTCTCCCAGGATCGTTACGTATTCCAGCGAGGGATGTTCCTCTTCATCCCTGAGAAACGACACGATCTTCTTTGCCAGCGAGTAGTCATATTGGATCGGTATAAACGGCGAGCCATAGGGGTATCCATCGTAGGGCGCATCCTCCGCCTCGTCATAGCTGAGGGATATCGTCTCCAGGGTTACGACCTCAGTCTCGATACCGTCGGCCTCGTGCAGGGACTTCATCTCCTCGGCCGCCGCGGACATCGACTTGGGCGTTATGATCACGCAGGTGGCGCCCGCTGAAGATGGAGCGCCGGACGCCACGCCAGGGTCAAGCGCATAGTCAATCCTGAGCACAGCATCCGTCACCACAACGACGCGACGCTCAGCGGGATAGAAGATCAGCGGGCTGAATCGGACCGTCACGATCGTCTGCTTTCCGTTGCTCCCCACGTAGTAGTCGATCAGTCGTTTTGGGAACGGCGACTTGGCTCGGTATATCGCATCATCCTCGCGGAGGACCTGCGTTGTCTGCCCCGGCCAGAAGGCCGGCTCCGGGGCAGGGCTCAGCTGGAGCGGCGCGACGAGTGTGGCAGCTTTCCCCGAGACGACTGAGACGGATAGGACCGTTGCCCCTTTCGGCAGCGCCACGCGAATCGACTTTTTCGGCAGCTGAGGCGCTCCGGGGTTGGGCGAAGAAAGCACGCAGCCATCGATAAGCACGGTTGACCAGCCCCCGGGCGTGCGCAAGACAGTCATATCGTTCTCCGAGACCGCAGTATGAAGTTTTTCGCACGCCCCGGCCTTGATGGGTGCACCGAGGTCAATACCGGCAAGAGAGCGTAGTGGACGGGGCTCTTCAAATGAGATTGTTTCGGGGAAGCCCCACGCATAAAACTCTACGAAGCTTAGTGAAATGCTCAGGACGATTGTGAACCACAGCGAAGCATTGGACCTCATGGGGAAACTGCTACCTGTAATGAATGCTCTTCGACATCACTTATTTCTTCCCTCACTGAGCAGTTTCCTAACCTTGACCACAATCTCTTCGGCCACAGCGAGCGAGTGATTGGCATCATCGCGGGCTGGCTCAAACCAATCATCAGGATACCGAACTTCGGTAGAATAAATGGACATCTGTGCGAAGTCCTGCCTGTACCGCTCAAGGCCGGGCATATACCCTAGAGCCAAATCCATAAGCCTGATTAGGTTGTGTGTCTTGGGGAACGGGACTTGATTCCAGACCAGGACGGCCTTAAGCGCTTTTTCCACCGCTTGCTGAGTGTGAAAGCATACGGTGTCGGTGGGACCGTCCGGAAGCAACAGGGTTTGTTTAGCCGTTATCAGATCGTGATCGGCCTTTCGCAGCCATGCAACGGCTAATTCATAGTTTGGTCCGCTCATACACTACCTTACCCGATCGATACGCTTCCGTAATGATGTGATTTGTCGTGCCCTTCCACTTGGCGACCTCTTCTGGGGTGTAAACCAGGACCTCTATTGAGCAAGGAATTGGACGAAACAGAAGCATTATAGGGACGCCCCTTTTGTGCCGCGGGAGATCACTGTTCATAACGATCAAAAGGTCTAGATCACTGTCCGGCCCAGGTTGGCCAGATGCATACGACCCAAAAAGGACAATCTGTTGTGGCGAAAACGTCTCGGCTATAGCCTGGATGATAGCATCTATGGTCTGCCGCGGTATCAGCTCTCCATACTGCTGCACCTGAGTTGGTATCCTCATCGTCTCCTTCTTCCAGGACTCACACTATCTTAAACTAATCGATGAGCTAGTCCGGTGGTTCACTCCTCGGACGCCTTAGGTTTTCCATCGTTGACATCGCTCTTGAGAAACTCTATCGCATTGTCGAGCCTCTCGAGCACCCTTTCCTTCCCGAGAACCTCAACGAGATGAAAGAGGCTGGGGCCGACGGTGCGACCCGTGCAGGCAAGCCTGGTCGGGTGGATGACCTTGCCCGCCCTGATCCCATGCTCCTCGGCCAGGCCACGGATAGTCGTCTCGATCGTCTCCAGCGAGAGCTCCTCCGCGCGGGCAAACCGCTCCCTGAGGCTTTTCATGATCTCGAGAATCTCTGCACCCTTGAAATGCTTGCGCACACCCCGCTCGTCATAGTCGAAGTCCGTGGTGAAGAAATACCTCGCCGCCTCCGGGTAGTCCGTAAGCTTCCGCACGCGATCCTGCAAAAGGACGAGCACCCGCTTTATCCAATTGGCGTTCTTGGCTGCAAAATCATCATCTATCAGACCAGAATCAACCAGCAGCGGTTTCACGCGGGTGAACAGCTCATCCCGCCCCAGATTCCTGATGTACTCACAGTTCATCCACTCCAGCTTCTTGACGTCGAACACAGCATTCGACCTGTTGATGCCATCCAGGCTGAACGCATCGATCAGCTCCTCAAGCGTCATTATCTCCCTGTTGCCTCCGGGCGACCAGCCGAGAAGCGCGAGGAAGTTCCTGAGCGCCTCAGGCATGAAGCCAGAGTTTCGGTAATCCGAGACCGCTACCGCAGCGTTTCGCTTACTCAACTTTGCCCTGTTGGGCGCGAGTATCAGGGGGAGATGCGCAAATTGCGGGGGTTCGTAACCCAGTGCCTCATAGAGCATCACCTGTTTCGGGACGTTGCTGAAATGGTCATCGCCGCGGATGACGTGCGTTATGCGCATATCGTGATCGTCAACGACGACCGCTAGCTGGTAAGTCGGTGAGCCGTCCGCCTTCTTGATGACGAAGTCGCCGATCTCCTTGTGCTCGAACGTGGCTGCCCCGTGCACGGCGTCAGTTATCGTGGTTGTGCCCTCGGGGACAAAGAAGCGGACTGCCTTCGGAACGCCCTGGGCAAGCAGTTTCTCCCTCTCGTGCTCGGGCAGCTTCAGGCACCTGCGGTCGTATCGAAATGCACGTCCCCTCTTGCGAGCCTCCTCTCGCATCGACTTAAGCCTCTCGGCGTCGCAGAAGCAGTAGTAGGCCTTGCCCTCAGCTAAAAGCCTCTCAACGGCCGCATTGTAGAGATCGAATCGCTCCGACTGATAGAACGGGCCCTCGTCCCAGTCAAGCCCCAGCCACCTCAGCGAATGCAGAATCTCGTCAACCATCGCCCCTTCTGACCGTAGCATGTCGGTGTCCTCGATTCTGAGCAGAAACTTCCCACCGTGCTTTCTGGCGAATAGCCAATTGAACAGGGCCGTCCTCGCCCCGCCCACGTGGAGGTAACCTGTCGGCGAGGGAGCGAACCTGACACGAACGTTCTCTGTCATCTGCTTCCTATCCTGTGCGTGCTGTAAATCGTGAGAGCATCTTTTGAGGCCTCACGTCCAGAGTGGATCGTAGGGCATGCTGCCCCGCTGAGTCAATCAACCTGCTGGCAACTTTTCCTGATGCTGGTATGTTTTAACCAAAACGTCGACTTGCAGGAGCAGCACAGTAAGTTTTGCTATGAACGTCGGGTAAAAAGCGATTGTCCAATAAGAAGCACGCTCGTAAAGTCTCCAGGAGGCAGCGCTCGCTACGCAACTTCGGAGGGATGTATAGGCGCAT
>QMNL01000116.1 GCA_003647755.1 Candidatus Coatesiibacteriota bacterium | reverse complement strand
GACACAGTTGCGCCTGTGTCAGTGGCGAGCGTATCCGCACAATACACGAACAGCTTCCCGATAGTCGTCTCGTTCACTGCTTCTGATGCAGGAACCGGGCTTGTGAGCGTGGAGCTCTGGGTGAGTTTGGACGGCGGGGCGTTCGTTAATACGGGTCTGTCCTCGACCGAATCTTGGGGCACATTTAACTACATGCCGGCTACTTTGACTGACGGGACGTTCAGATTCTATACAATAGCCTCGGACGTCGCCGGGAACGTTGAGCCGGCGCCGGATACTGCGGATGCGTCTATTGTGGTGGACCGGGCGGTTCCGACGTCATCTTGCTCGATAGAGGGGACTTTCGTCAACTCGTTCCCGCTGTCAGTTGACTACACGAGTGCGGATACCGGGACAGGTGTCGAGCACATTGACCTCTACTACCGCTACAACGGTGGGAACTGGGGGAAGGCAACGACGCTGACGGAGCCATCGGGGACGTTCGCCTTCACACCTGATACCGCGGCAGACGGGTATTACGAGTTCTATACTAAGGCGTTTGATTATGCTGTGAACGCAGAGCCGACCGCTGGGCCGGACGATGGCGTCAAGGTCGATACCACACCGCCGATCTCGTCTGTAACAGCTCCGGATTCGGTGAAGGTGGTTCCGTTCTTTGTCCTGTTCAACGCTCGGGACGATGGGGCGGGCGTTTCAACGACCTCGCTTTGGTATAGCTACAACGGTGGCGAATGGGTAGATTCAGGGCTCCAGAGCAGCAGCACGGCCGGTCAGTTCGAGTTCACGGCGCCTGAGGGTCAGGGCAGTTACCGGTTCTACACCATTTGTGAGGACAAGGTTGGCAACGTGGAGAATGCGCCAGGTGTTCCTGACGCTTTGACTGTCTATCACATCCCCGCGCCGGACGTCTATGTGAGCACGGACAGCCTGAACTTTGGGAATGTGAACGTTGGGAATCAGGGCATGAGCTCATTTACGGTGAGCAATTACGGCGATGCGGACTTAACCCTCAGTGAGGTCTCCAGCGATAATCCTGCATTTTCGGTCTCGGTGATGGGCAAGCTGCCACAGAAGCTTGCACCGAACGTCAGTGTGCCGGTCAGCGTGGTGTTTGCGCCTGATGCGGAGGGTGATTATACGGGTGAGGTCTCGATCGTTACTGATGACCCGGATACGCCTGTGGTTACGATTGCTCTCTCTGGCATCGGCGCTGTGGTGCCTGGCGAGTTCACGGTGGATATATGGCCGAATCAAAACACTCTCCATTTCGGTGATACGCTGACGATCGAGATGAGAGTCGCCAACACCGATGAGCCGGTCTCGATCGACCTTTACGCAGTTCTGACGTATGATTATGGTGGTCCTGATGAGCGTAGTTGGTCCGCATCACCGGGCGGAACCTGGACAGAAGGCTTCTCGATGTATAGGGCCGGATGGGAGATCGAGACAGGGCATGACGAGACGACGGAGATCCTCTCCGAAACCTTGCCCTGTGAGATGCCGATGGTCGTGAAGTCAGGTGGTTACACGCTCAGGATTGCTGCGCTTCAGACGGGCACACTCAACTTCGTAACTGACATGGTTACAACAGGCTTCTGGGTTGAGGGCAACCCCTTTGTCGATATTTCGACGGACAAGGATGTGTATTCGGCTAACGGCGACACGATCCAGATTTCGCTCGACGCGGATGTGCCATTTGCGCTGACGGCGGACTTCTACGTCGTGCTGTTCGCGCCCGATGGGTCCTTCTGGTGCCCAACGGCGTTCGGGGAGGCCGGATGGGTCGAGGGCGGTGTTCCGCTGCTCGCGGGGATCACGTTGAGTGCAGGCTTTGAGTTCTCGAGCGTTGCTTTCAGTGAGAGCCTTCCCGCAGGGGCGCCGTTCAATCAGGTCGGTAGCTACGTGGTTTACTCGGCACTTGTCGAGCCGGGAACGATGACGCCGCTTTCTGATGTCGGCGTGGCGGCTTTCTCGCTGCAATAGCGATAGTTGGAAAGAGTGTTTAATTGCTAATTGACGGGCGCCTCGCTGATTGAGGCGCCCGTTTTGTTTTGGATTCCAGAACTGTGGAACTTGTGTATGATGTGCGTGTTTTTTTCCTTGACTTGACTGGAAAGTTGAGTAATGGTCTGGTTTATCTGAATTGGACAGTTTGATGGACATTTTTTGCCTGCCTTGTGGCATGGGCTTGGAGGGCGGTTGAGCGCCAAGGGAGCAGTGGGGAAGTTTTTGCATTTGTTGAAAATGTTGTTGACTTGGCTGAGACAGACCCTATATTTGTTATGGAAGTTGAGGGAAGAGAGTGCTGGCGCTTGCTTACTGGCTGTTAGATTGGTTTTTTGGCACCTTTCATGCTTGATGGGGTGGGAGATCAGTCGGTCTGGGACGATGGCTTCTGGCGGGAATAGCTCAGTTGGCTAGAGCATCAGCCTTCCAAGCTGAGGGTCGCGGGTTCGAATCCCGTTTCCCGCTTATATGATGTTCATGTCTGCCCACGTAGCTCAGCAGGTTGAGCACTTCCTTGGTAAGGAAGAGGACACCGGTTCAAGTCCGGTCGTGGGCTTTTGAGACGAGTTTTGGAGTAGAGAGACAATTTTGAGGAACGTTAAGGTTGTTTGCTGGATTCCTCGTATTGACTGTATTTTAGGAGGTTTGTAATGGCAAAGGCGAAGTACGAGCGGACGAAGCCTCATGTAAACGTTGGCACGATCGGTCACATTGACCACGGCAAGACAACGTTGACTGCTGCAATGACGCTTTGTCTTTCCAAGAGGGGGCTTGCTGAGTACACATCGTTCGACAGGATCGATAAGGCTCCCGAGGAACGTGAGCGAGGCATAACAATCGCAATTGCTCACGTCGAGTATGAGACGGACAAGAGGCATTACGCACATGTGGATTGCCCGGGACATGTTGATTACATAAAGAACATGATCACGGGAGCGGCACAGATGGATGGGGCGATTCTGGTTGTTGCGGCGGACGATGGTCCTAAGTTACAGACGAGGGAACACATTCTTCTGGCGAAGCAGGTGGGCGTGCCATATATAGTAGTCTATCTCAACAAGGTTGACTTGGTTGACGATCCGGACCTGATCGAGATCGTGGAGATGGAGGTTCGGGATCTGCTGAACAAGTATGAGTTCCCGGGGGACGAGGTGCCGATAATCCGTGGTTCAGCTCGCAAGGCCCTTGAGTGTGGCTGCGGCAAGGATGAATGCGAGAACTGCGGTTCGGTCATGCAGCTCGTGCACGCCATTGACGACTACATTCCGACTCCGAAGAGAGCTATTGACAAGCCGTTTCTGATGTCTGTTGAGGACGTTTTCAGCATCCAGGGTCGCGGCACGGTAGCGACAGGTAGGGTCGAGCGTGGCGTGATCAAGATGGGTGAAGAGGTCGAGATAGTAGGGATTCACGACACACGGAAGACGGTGTGCACAGGAGTCGAGATGTTCCGCAAGACGCTGGATGTTGGCGAGGCGGGCGACAACATTGGGGTGCTGCTGCGCGGGATCAAGCGCAATGAGATTGAGCGTGGCCAGGTCATAGCGAAGCCTGGGACGATCACGCCGCACATGCACTTCAAGGCGAAGGTCTATATTCTGTCCGAAAAGGAGGGTGGCCGTCACAAGCCGTTCTTCAGCGGTTATCGGCCTCAGTTTTACTTCAGGACGACGGACGTGACCGGGACGATCACTCTTCCGGAGAACGTCAACATGGTAATCCCTGGAGACAACGTTGAAATGGAAGTCCAGTTGATATGCCCGATAGCGATGGAGGTGGAGCAGCGCTTCGCGATTCGCGAGGGTGGCAGGACGGTTGGGGCTGGTGCGATCACAGAGATAATCGAGTAACATTGTAGTCTGGAGAGCAGCTGGTGGCCAAAAAGGCTAAGAAGCAGCGGGAGATAGTCACGCTCGCTTGTGTGGATTGCAAGCGGCGCAACTACACCGCCACGCGGAATAAGCGTAAGCACCAGGATAAGTTAGAGCTGAGCAAGTATTGCAGGTTTTGCAGGAGACATACCTCTCACAAAGAGGTTAGGTAGCGCTTCAAGGCCGGGCTGATATATGAAGGCCAGTAGCTCTAATGGTTAGAGCGCCGGACTCCAAATCCGGAAGTTGGGGGTTCGAATCCCTCCTGGCCTGCCATTCGGGTTGTGGATTTTGTGTGGTGATGATATAGGGTCAAGATGAACAGGCTCATAACGTTTTTTCGGGATGTTCGGCTCGAGCTGAAGCGAGTGACGTGGCCGAACAAGGACCAGATAATGTCCGCCACGATCGTTGTGATAGTGGCGACGCTGATTCTGTCGGCGTATCTTGGAGTGGTGGATAGGTTGTTCTCTCTGTTATTGCGTTTTGCGTTGAAGTAAGGGTTTTGATTTGGGTCTTTCAGTTTTGACATCAGGCAGCGAGGGCGAGGAGGACCGCGAGGTTCAGCCGGATGAGCTCGCCACATCAACCTCTTCTGGGGAAGAGGCTGATGTGGGCGATGCGACCTCGGAGTCTGAATTGGAGGAGGAGGGCGGCCGATTTCACTGGTATGCGGTTCACACGTATTCCGGCTACGAGAAGTCGGTCAGCAAGGCCATATCTTTCTTGAGCGAGACGCACAAGGAGCTTGAGGGCAAGATAAATCGCATTTATGTCCCGACCGAGCAGGTCAAGACGCGGCGCAGTGATGGGCGCGAGATGAGGCGAGAGCGTGCCCTATTTCCCGGATACGTGTTTTTGCGGATGGAGCTCAGTCCTGAAGTAGTTAAGGTCTGCACAAGTGCGCCGAAGGTAATTGGTTTCGTCAAGTCTGCCGAGGACGAGTTGCAGATGTTCACCGACGAGGAAATAACGGCGATCGAGGAGGGCAAGAAACAGAGGCAGCAGGCAGGTGCGAGGGAAGTTCCTTTTGCGGTTGGTGACCGTGTGAAGATAGTAGAGGGTCTGTTTGCGCCTTTTTCGGGAGATGTGGAGGACGTGTCGGTTGACAAGAAGCGGCTGAAAGTAACTGTGGGGATATTTGGACGCCCAATTCCCGTCGAGCTCTCTTTTGATCAGGTAGAGCTTGCTGATGAGGAGGACTAGGCAGCATGAGAGAGGGTAGGTGCTTTGGCTAAAGAGGTTATTGCGAGGTTGAAGTTGCAGATAGAGGGTGGTGCGGCGACGCCTTCACCGCCTGTTGGGACAGCACTTGGTCAGTATCGGGTAGCGCCCATGGAGTTCTGCAAGCAGTTCAATGAGCGGACGAAGGATCAGAAGGGTTTGATAATACCGGCTGTGATTACCATATATAAAGACAGGTCGTTTTCGTTCGTGACGAAGAGCCCGCCGGCCGCCTTTCTCTTGAAGCGAGCGGTTGGTCTTGCGAAGGGATCGGCTGAGCCGAACAAGACGAAGGTTGGTCGCATAACCCGTGCGCAGCTGGAGGAAGTGGCTCGGCAGAAGATGGCAGACCTCAATGCGATAGATATTGATGGTGCGGTGAAGATAATCATGGGGACCGCGAGGAGCATGGGCATAGAGGTTGAGGATTAGTTGGCTTTGTAGGGTTGGGCAATTGAGAGAAGTAGTGCGATGACGAGACGTGGCAAGCTGTATTTGGAGGCGTCGGCCAAGGTCGATAGCGAGCGGTATTACACTCTGGAACAGGCGATAGAGATGGCTTGTGAGTTGTCATTTGCGAAGTTCAACGAGACACTGGACTTGGCGGCGAGGCTTGGTGTCGATCCACGGCATGCGGATCAGATGGTTCGTGGCACGGTGAATCTCCCTCATGGCACTGGCAAAGAGGTTCGTGTGCTGGTCTTTGCGAAAGGCGAAAAGGAGAAAGAGGCAGAGGCGGCCGGTGCTGATTTCGTTGGCGGGGATGAGTTGATCAAGAAGGTGCAGGGCGGTTGGCTGGAGTTTGACGCGGTTGTCGCAACGCCTGATATGATGTCTCAGGTTGGGAAGTTAGGCCGTATCCTTGGGCCTAGGCGTTTAATGCCTTCACCAAAGACCGGGACTGTAACATTTGATGTCGGCAGAGCCGTGAAGGAGTTGAAGGCGGGCAAGATCGAGT
>QMNL01000115.1 GCA_003647755.1 Candidatus Coatesiibacteriota bacterium | reverse complement strand
CAGAGGAGACCCTACTGGCTCTCTCATAAGAGGCGGATTCGTCCGCCTGCCAGCACAAGACCCCAACACAGGTTTGCCTGTTATCCGGGGTTAGGACCAGGGCTACATCCGACCGGCATCAATTGATTCTGGGTAGCATATATCACCTACATCCATCTGGCACGGCCGTTTCTTTATCCCGCAGTGATCCTGGACGCCGACAGTCCGAGAGCGATCGGCCGGGAATTGGAACAGCAGATGGATGCTGGGCTCACACCAGGGGTTCTGCAGATGGCGCTCTCCGCTCGCTCTGTTAAGTCGGGCCTGGTCTGCCCCTTCAGTCGAGGCATTCAATATCCGTGCGACAGATACACCGATTTGGCAGGGCTCAGCGAGAGCGCTCTATCACAACCGAGCAACCTGATCTGTCTGAATATCAGAGCAAATGCAAGGCACAACAGCCTGTTGCCCGTATCCTGGGGCGGGTATGTAAGCAAGAGGGTCTGCAATCATCACTGGGCTACCTTCCTCCAATAGGTTACCTCACCAGTTCCCTCACCTGATCGAGATAGCGGGCCACATTGGGCCGGGGATCGATCGCCTGCGCCGCCTCTAAGAGTTCCACAGCTCTGGCATATCTTTCCCGTTCGACCTCGACCTGTGCCTGTCGAACGAGTGCCTGGGCTTCTTTGCCAGAAATTCGGGCAGCCCGTTCGTAAGCAATGATCGCCTCCTCCAGTTCGTCGGCTTCTCGATACAGATCTCCCAGGGCTATTAAGGCATCACCGTCGAGCGGGTCCTCCTCTAACAGCCGCTTATAGGCCATAAGGGCAGCTTTGCGGTCGCCACTCAGGTAGGCCTGCTGGGCCTCCAGCCGGAGCAGCTTGCGGTGCTGGTCAGGGCTGAGAGAAGAAGGACTCTCCTGTGCCACTTTGCGAGCCTGTCGCAACAGGCTATCCGCTTCGGCGGGCATACGCAGCATAAGGAAACCCTGGACAGAGCGGAGTAGCCTATCGAGTGGGGGTTCGTCTCCGGCAAAGGCTTCCTTGTAGGCGGCCAGTGCCTCAGCCGCCTGCCGACAGTTCAGGTATAGGTCCCCCAGGGTAGCCAGGACCTCGGCGGAAGCAATGCCCAGTCGGCGCGCACACTCCAACTTGACGATGGCCTGGCGGGGTTTCTCTAACGCTAAATAAGCGTTGGCTAAGAGAAGCCACAGCTGTGACCGTTGAGGTTCCCGCTCTACCAAACCTTCCAACAACCGAATCGCCTCGTGATAGCGTTCCTGTTCGAGCAGACATTTGGCCAGACCTAAGGATGTATTGACATCGTCCGGTTTGAGAAGTAACGCCTGACGGTAGGCCGTCTCAGCCGGAAGGAGTTGGCCTTGCAACAGAAAGGCATACCCAAGCAAAGTAAAGGCCTCCGGGCCGGCTTGTCCGCTGATCAAAACCGGGCGAAGCACCTCGGTAACATGGCTCAATTTCTCCTGCCTGATCAGGACTTGAGCGAGGTTCATCCGAGCTCGGGCAAATGCGGGAAACTTTTTGAGGGCCGCACGGTACGCCTCTTCGGCCTCTTCCAATCTGCCTTGCTGGAATTCGAGGTTGCCAAGAGCAAGATCGAGGGCTGCACTCGATTGGGGAGTGACCTTCGAGGCAAGTAACTTAATGGCTGCTTCCGGGTCGGTGTCCGCCAACTGTGCAACTTGCCTCAAGAGTTTCGCCTCCTGAGAAGACACAATGGGTTCCTGAGCCGGGCTGTGAGGGTGCCCTCCATCCTCTGGGATGGCCCAGGCCCGACTACCCACGGGGCAGGCAACATAACACAGAAGGAGCACACAATTGACGACCAGCAAAAATGTTCGAATCTTGCGTTTTGAACTTCGCATTTCTGTTAGTCCTCCTCTGCAGTTTTTTCGTCAGTCCTCCAATTGGAAGCGCACGGGCAGCCTCACCCTGGTGGCCACGGGTTGGCCGTCCTTGGTTCCGGGTTTGAACCGCCACTGCCGGACCGCTCGCAACGCCGCGTCCACAAAAATCCTTCCGGGAAATGACTCTTCGACCTCTATGTCACTCACCGATCCGTCGGCCTGCACCACGAAGACCAACACCACATTTCCCTCGATGCCCTTAGCCCGCGCGCTCAACGGATAAAGCGGTGGCACCTTCACCAGAGGGCGAGGAGGCTGATCCACCTCAGAAAGCTCGAACACCATCTGTTCGCCATCCAATTGAGGTTGGGATTCAGGAGCTAAGGACATATCCAGGCTGAAATCGCCGCCTACATCCCCTAAGTCCAGACCAAGGGCGATCTGCAAAGGGGCCAATTGCTGGGGCGTCTGAACCAACTTCGGTTTGGGCAATTTGGACTTTGCCGGCTTCGGTTGCCTTGGTCGCGACGCCTTAGGTGGAGGAGGTGGCTGGAACAATGTGACTGTATCTACCCGACGCAGGGAAAGCTCGGAACGGTTTTCTTCCTTAGAGACCATCTCCGAAAAAGGCAAAGACAGAAAGAGCGCCAGCGTGAAAACAAGGGAGAGGATGACCACACGCCAGGACCACATCGGTGCCTCGTGAGAAGCGGGTAGCCTATCCTTATTTCTTTCCATAGTTTATCCTCACTTGATCGTGATCACCGCAAAGGTGCAAAGCACATGCGGACTTTGAACTTACTCCCTTTCGGCAGCAATGCTGACTTGCTTCGCGCCCGCCAATTTACATTCGTCAATCACATCCACCAAGACGCCGCTTCGTGAATTCTCATCCGCCAAAATGATAACCGGCATCTCCTGCTCACGCAGAAGTCTGGAGACGAGACCGCGCAGCTCGTTCAGCCTTATCTCTCTGCCCCCATAGACGATCCGGCCATCTGCGGTGATAGCCAGCAGGATGCTTTTCTTCTCTAAGCTCTGAGCACTGGCGGCCTTCGGCTTCTGCACCTCTACGCCGGTCTCCTCCACAAACACGGTGGTGACGATAAAGAAGATCAGCAGCAAAAATACCATATCCACTAAAGGAGAGATGTTGATCTCCGGATGCTCGTTGCTTGTATGTTCATTGTAATTATAGCGCATTATGTCCACACTCCTCAGGGAATACCAAATGCCAAAATCCGAATGACAAAGACCTGATGCGTGATCCGTGAACAACTAATCACGTTTCACGCTTCACGTCTTATTCCCCGGCATATTTCTGAAAAACCAATGACAAGTGGCTTTCGTAGGTCATGAATCGCAGTTCCAGTTGCCTGCACATCCGCCGCAATCTCGTCGAGCCGAAGACCCCCGGAAGCGCGGTGACCAGGCCGAACTGGGTGGTGATCAGGGCCTGGCTGATGCCTCGAGCGACTAAGTTTGCGGTGTCCACTCCTGTCTGGGAAACGGCCCAGAACGTGTCGATCATCCCGAAGACGGTCCCCAAAAGACCCAATAACGGCGCGGCAGCCACCATGGCCGCCAATATGAGCATCTGGCGCTCAAAGAAGGACAGCGCCCTCTGACGGCACTCAGCTATGGCATCCCGTATGTTTCCCCCTTCGGCCGCTTGCTTCAGCGCATAGGAAGCCGCCTGGGGCAGCAGACCATCATATCCCGATAGCCACTTGCTTATCTCCTGCAGGCTTTCTCCACGAACAACCCGATGTTCAATCTCATCCTCCAAACCCGGGGGAGAGGCTAAGGCCTCCCTTAGGCTGCGATGCAAGCTCAGCAGATAGACCCAGATGCCAAAGCAGATCAGGGCGATAGGGATAAGAAGCGGTCCTCCTGCCGTCCAGTAATGCAATGCTTCGGAAAATTTCTCAATCAATCCTCAGCACCTCGTGGTTTAATGACGTTGATGAATGCAGTTGCCGTCTGTTCCAGTGTGTCGATGATCTTACGCACCCGATGGGATAGGTAGGCGTGGACCAAAAGAGCAGGAACCGCTACTATTAAACCATATTGGGTGGTGATCAAGGCCTCAGAGATTCCACCGGACAGGAGCCGAGCCTCGCCGGTGCCGAAGATGGTAATGAGCTTGAAAGTATGTATCATCCCGGTCACCGTGCCCAACAGCCCCAACAAGGGTGCGGCAGCGGCAGATACAGCCAACACGGCGAGATGTCGTTCGAGCACCGGGACCTCACCTGAGATGCGCTCGTGCATAATCTCCTCGATATGCTCTCTGGGCGCGTGACGATGCTCGATGCCTTCAAGGATGACCGGGCCCAGAGGCTCTCCCAACGAACGCGCCAACCCCTCCGCCTCATCGATCCTTTCATGGCGCAACATCTCCACAATCTTGTCCAGCGTAGGCCCGACCTCGGTGCGCAGAGAGCGAAGTGACACGAACTTCCAGATCGCCAATACCACACACAAGAGTCCGATGCCCAAGATAGGAACCATCACGATGCCGCCCTTTTTGATGTGTTCGGGCCAACTTTCCCGGGCAGTGCGGATCTTGAAGGCATCTCCTAAGGTGACATCGAGGTGAGGAGCAGCCTCCTTTCCTTGGGCCAGGGCTTTGATCTGAGCCTCACCGTCGGGGTCAAGGCCGGTCACTACCGATGGCTCTGAACTCCCTAAGTGAGTGACCACCAGTCCGGCGAGGGCTCCCTCATCGGCTGCGAAATAGGTGATAGGGCCCACCAGAACAAACGTGCCTCGATGTCGAATCCCTTTTTCATCGAGGCAGAAACCCTGAAACCGCTGGCCGCCCAGATTGTCCCGGTTGCGATGCTTTGCCAAAGCCAACAGGGGATGGATGGCCTTCAAGGCTTCTGGGCCTCCCTCGGCGAGCAGTCTATCCACCTCCTCCAGTTCTCCTGAAAGCCGCTGAGCTTCTGCCACACCCGCCCTGGTCTCCATCTCCCGGCGGTATTCTGAGGACGCGGAAGCGGCGAATTCCACCTCGCTCTCCAAAAACGACACCTCCTCACGGAGCGCGGCGAGGGCCGATTCTTTCTCCCGTTGAAGAATGTGTAGCTCGTTAGCCTCCTTGCGCAGAGCAGCTACTTCGTGCTCAAGTGCTCGGATCTCCCCCACCAGAGGCTTGCGGGCTTGGGTAACTTTTTCCCGCAGGCGATTCAGTTCAAGCGTGGTCTGCTCGATATCCTCCTTGGTTTCCTCGATAGCCTTACCCAAATCTACGGGGGCATCCGCTGCCACAACGGTCGGAGAGAATGCCAGGGACACGCCAGCCACAAAGACGCTAAGACACAAAGAACTTCTCAGTGTCTTGTGGCGAATTTGCATCTTCCATTTTTCATTTCTCATCTTCAATTTCCTCTCCCACCCTTAGCGGCAGATGGACGAAATCGGCGGTCTTTTCGTGCCGATAGAAGGCGATGGCCTTACGCACCTCGGCGGCGATCTCGGGACGCCACTCCCATTTCCAGCCGTCCCCGATGGGTCGGCCGATCCCGGCCATGCGGTCGTCCACCGAAACCGCGAAAGCCTGCGCCAGTCCCAGATAGATCACGTCCATCTCCTGCGAGCGGCCGGAGTCGCCCTTTAGAACCTCTTTGACCACGTGGACGCCGTATTGTAGGCGTTCGATCTCTCCGTAGAGGCTCAAGACCACCTGCAATCGCCGTGTGACCGACTGCTCCGATGTGCTCTGTAATTGGTCGAAGGCCTTTCTCAAGGGAGACGTTAATAACGGCGGAGGCAACAGAGTCCGCCACCTTCTTAAGTCCGCCTCAGCCAGACGGAGAGCAGGGACGCAGACATCAAGCGCCTCCTTCAGGGTGTCCTTGCGCGCAAGCAACCGGGCTTGGTGGGCTTCTGCGGAGCGCTCTTCTTCCCGCGCTGCGGCGATCTCCTGCTCAAGCGTTTCCTTTGCCTTCAACAACAGCGCTCGCTCCCGCTCTAATTGCGCCCTTTGCTCCTCCCAGCTTTCCTCCTCTTCGGTCAATGCCCGGCGCAACTCCACCCACTTGGCGACCAATCCCTCAAGCGTAGAGGTTGTAGAAGGGGGTTCATCCGCAGCGGTCCACTCTGCAAAGGCGAATAAAAACGCACAGAAAAGCAGTAGATAAGCCAAAACTCTGGACTTCAACAGGTGCTTACGTTTACACATGGGTCAAACTCCTTTCTCTGGATTTTCCGGAAACCAGCCCCTTG
>QMNL01000114.1 GCA_003647755.1 Candidatus Coatesiibacteriota bacterium | reverse complement strand
CTCGGCAATATGCTGGCGCACTGGCTTGATGCAGCCAACGAGTTCCTCAAAGCGAATGAGAGCTAGATGCCATCGAGATGTGAGCTTTGACTTAGAAACACAGTTTGATAAGATTCAGAGTTGGTCTTGAACTCTTGGCGAGTCGGTCGAGTTTTGGCCTAGGCTTGCTGTTTTGGTCACGGGTTTCACAGGCAAAGGAAAGGCATCAAGGATTGAAACGTCTGGGCAAAGTGCCAACCGCCGTTAGTAGTAAAAGCTGTCGGGAATCCAAACCGCTATCTCATGCGGAGAAAAAACTAAACTGCAACCTGGCTGAGCTGGCCGCTGTGCGCGACTTTGTCCGGCAGGCCTGCGGCGACTCTGTGCTTGATCAGAAATCTATCACTCTGCTTGAGTTAGCTTTGACTGAGACCACGAGCAATGTTATCAGGCATGCGTATAAGGGGCGCACCGATGGTCGCATCGACATATCAGCTGACACCTATGCTGACCGAGTCGTGATAAAATTGTATCACAGAGGCCTCGAGTTTCACCCCAAACCACAGGAGTTGCCGAGATTGGACGTGGGCCAGGAGGGAGGTTATGGGCTTTACATCATCGAGCACAGCGTAGATGAGGTCAAGTATTTGCGGGAGAAGGATGGTCGGAACTGTATTGTTCTATCTAAATCTAGAGGCGAGAGCCACAGGAAAATAGGATCGCAGCAAATCCAGACAAGGAGTAGTAACAATGGAGCTGAAGGTTGAGAAAGTTGGAGATGTTTCGGTTATTAAGGTGCCGGGCCGCTCTCTGGAGGCAAGCAATGTTGAAGAGTTTAAGCAGGATATTTTGCCAATCCTGAACGAGAGCGGCCGTGTTGTTCTAGACATCAAGAACCTCGATTTTGTCGATAGTTCTGGGCTGGGAGCCTTTCTTTCCTGCTTGAGGACATTGAACGAGAGAGGAGGCGACCTGAAGATAGCAGGGATGACCAAGGCGGTACGTGCTCTCTTCGAGGTAGTCAGAATGCACAGAATCTGCGACTCTTTCGACACCGTTGACGAGGCGACCAAGGCCTTCGAGTAAGGCATCCCACCTGACGAGCTGCAATGGTCAGCAACAATCCACGCACTTGCGCTGTTTATAGTGAGCGTGGGTTGTTGGTTGTGGAATGAGCAGAGATGGGAGTGGATGTGAGACGTGAAATATCAGCTGCAACGTTTGAGCGGTCAGTTCGACAGCACATTAAGTTTTCCTTGGGTAAGGCTCTAAGGGAAGCGAACACTAAGGACTTCTTCTGGGCAGTCTCTCTCGCCGTCAGGGACCTCCTCATTGAGAGAATGCTCAAGACAAGGCGACGCTACGGGAAGGCCGACGTCAAGAGGGTTTACTACCTCTCCGCCGAGTTCCTGATGGGCCGCTCCCTTGGCAACAACCTGTGCAACCTGGGTCTCTCCGAGGTCTACCGGGAGGTGCTCACGAAGCTCGGAGCTGATCCTGTCGCGGTTGAGGAGAGTGAGTTCGATGCCGCCCTCGGCAATGGTGGGCTCGGCCGGCTGGCGGCTTGTTTTCTCGATTCACTGGCGACGCTCGACTTGCCGGGCTACGGCTATGGCATCAACTACGAATATGGGCTGTTCAGGCAAGAGATAGCCGATGGGTATCAGAAGGAGAAGCCGGACAGCTGGCTTGCATATAGGACGCCGTGGGAGCTTGAGCGATACGGCAAGGCCTGCCCTGTGCCGGTCTATGGGCGGGTAGAGAACTATCAGGCTAAAGATGGCGCCGACAACCCCATGTGGCTGGAATGGCAGCTTATCATCGGTGTGCCCTACGACATGCCGATCGCTGGTTACGGGGGTAACACTGTCAACTGCCTCAGGCTTTACTCCGCCCGCGCCTCGCAGGAGTTCGACATGGAGATATTCAATGATGGGGACTACTTCAAGGCGGTGGAGCAGAAGATCGGTTCCGAGACCGTGTCGAAGGTCCTGTATCCATCAGATGCTAGGGCCGAGGGCCGCGAATTGCGGCTCATACAGGAGTATTTTCTCGTAGCATGCGCTGTCAGGGACATCGTCAGGAGATACGAGATCGCACACTCATCTTTCGAGATGTTCCCCGAAAAGGTCGCCATCCAGCTTAACGACACGCATCCTGCGTTGGCTGTCGCCGAGCTTATGCGGATACTTGTTGACGAGAAGTCTGTGCCGTGGGAGCAGGCATGGGACATCACTCGCAGAACGATGGCCTACACAAACCACACCCTGCTGCCGGAGGCGCTGGAGAAGTGGCCTGTTGCGATGTTCGAACGAGTTCTGCCACGTCACTTGCAGATCATCTATGAGATAAACCACCGTTTTCTGGACGACGTTGCTGCGGCCTATCCCGGCGATGTGGACAAACTCCGCCGAACATCGATAATCGAGGAGGGCGAGCAAAAACAGGTTCGCATGGCGCACCTTGCCACAATCGGAAGCCATTCCGTCAATGGCGTCTCAGCCCTTCACTCGGGACTCGTCAGAACGGTTCTCTTCCCCGACTTCCACGAGATATGGCCAGAGAAGTTCAACAACAAGACCAACGGAATAACCCCTCGCCGGTGGCTGAAACTTGCGAACCCCGGGCTGGCGGACCTGATCACGGAGAAGATCGGCGATGGTTGGGTGACGGACCTCGACCAGCTAGCGAGGCTCGAACCACTGGCAGACGATATGGAGTTTCAGGCGCGCTTCCGACAAATCAAGCTTGCCAACAAACACAGACTGGCGAAGGTGATCAACGACACCACATCCGTCACGGTGAACACAAACTCCCTGTTCGATGTGCAGGCAAAGCGGATTCACGAATACAAACGCCAGCTGCTGAACGTCCTGCACATCGTTCACGAGTACTTACTGCTTGTCGAAGACAGGAAGGTCCCCACCGTCCCCCGCACGTTCGTCTTCGCCGGCAAGGCCGCGCCCGGATACTGGGTTGCCAAGATGATCATCAAACTCATAAACAACGTGGCGAGCGTCATCAACAATGACCCGAGGGTGGACGGCCTTTTCAAGGTCGTCTTCGTCCCTGACTACCGAGTCTCACTTGCCGAGGTGATTGTGCCTGCGACCGACCTGAGCGAGCAGATATCTACTGCTGGAATGGAGGCCTCGGGCACGGGGAACATGAAGTTCGCACTGAACGGGGCGCTGACCATTGGCACGCTGGATGGGGCGAACATAGAGATTCGCAAAGAAGTGGGAAAGGACAACATCTTCATTTTTGGCCTGAAAATCGCTGGCGTTCAGAGGTTAAACCAGGAGGGTTCGTATAACCCGCGGGAGCTGTACCAGACGAATCCGGATGTGAAAAGAGTGTTGGATGCGATCAACGGGGACATGTTCTCGGCCAACGAACCTGGCCTCTTCAAATGGGTATTCCACAACCTTCTTGACCACAACGACAGATACTACCACCTCGCCGACCTCCCGTCCTATCTCGAGGCGCAACGCCTGGCCTCGGAGACGTTCGCTGATGTCCCTACTTGGACAAAGAAGGCGATACTGAACGTGGCCCGGATGGGCAAGTTCTCGAGCGACCGGGCCATCCGGGAATACGCTCAGGATATATGGCACATAAAGCCAGTCTCGCTGACCCGTAGGCGCTGACCTGCACGGTTTTCCGGTAATCAACGTTCTGACCCGAGAGCGATCAATCTGATTATTGCGGTCTCCTTTGTTGGTTCACCTTTTGAGCGAACAGGGTATAGTTAACCTGGTTAGTCGCAAGTCGCAGAATGTTTTAAGGGGCGTGCAATGAAAGGTTATTTGTCAATAGTCTTACACTCTCATCTTCCATACGTGCTAACTCACGGGGTCTGGCCACACGGCGCAGATTGGCTCAACGAGTGCTGTGCCGAAACATATATCCCGCTGCTTAATGTCTGCTTTCAGCTTGTCTCGGAGGGCATCTCGCCGAAGATCACTATTGGGCTGACGCCGGTATTATGTGAGCAGCTGGCTGACCCGGCATTTGTTGGCTCGTTCACGAGCTATGTCGATCAGAAGATCGAGAGCGCCGTCTTGAACGCCGACGAGTTCGCACGCACCGGCCTACGGGACAGGGCACAGCTGGCGGAGATGTGGCGGGACTATTATATCGGCGTAAGGCGAGCCTTTCTGGAGACGTTCGACAAGGACCTTGTTGGCGCGTTCAGAAGACTTCAAGATGATGGCCACGTCGAGATAATTACCAGCGCCGCGACGCATGCATACCTTCCGCTGCTTTATGAGGATGACAGCATAGACCTTCAGATCGCTGCTGGCAAGGCGAATTACGAGAAGTACTTTGGCCGGGAGCCGTTCGGCATCTGGCTTCCTGAGTGCGCATACCGGCCGGGCTACAGGTGGAGCTCTCCGGTGGCCAAATCGGGGGATGACCAGCCTCGATCCAGGAAGGGGATAGAGTATTACGTTGCGAAGAACGGCATTCAGTATTTTATCATTGATTCACACCTGCTCCGAGGCGGCAAGCCAATTGGGACCTACCTTGCACGGTTTGACGCCCTTAAGCGGCTTTGGAAACAGATCGAAGCGCAGTATGTTCCTCGTCCACAGAAAGAGGACCTGTCACCGTGCAACGTTTACTGGGTTGGGTCAGGATCGGGTGACACCGGCGTCGCCTTCTTCACCCGCGATCCCGGGACGGGGGTCCAGGTTTGGAGCGGCGAACAGGGCTACCCCGGCTCAGCCGAGTACCTGGATTTCCACAAGAAGCACTTTCCGGGAGGGCTTAGATATTGGCGTGTTACGGGCCCCAAGATGGACTTGGGAGAGAAGCAGCCATATAGTTTGGAGCCAATAGAGGGAAGGCTCAGGGAACATGCGCACCACTTCTTGGGTCTGGTGGTGGGCAACCTTAAGGGAGCCCAGCTGAACGGTGATCGCCCTGGCGTTGTCTGTGCGCCGTTTGATGCGGAGCTTTTTGGGCATTGGTGGTTTGAGGGCCCGAGATGGATATATCATCTCGCCAAGGCGGCCCACGAGTCGAAGGAGGTCTCGCTGATAACTTGCGGCGAGTACTTGCACAAGTTCCCGCCCTCGACGGTCGTTGATCTGCCGGAGGGCTCGTGGGGGGAGGGTGGATTCCACTTTATCTGGCTGAACAAGGATACCGAGTGGACGTGGCGCCACGTCCATGCCGCAGAGGGTCGGATGAAGGCGCTGTTGGCGGCTTATGGTAAGGACAGCGACCCACTCATGAGGCGCGCTCTGGCACAGGCCGCTCGCGAATTGCTCCTCCTTGAGAGCTCGGACTGGCAGTTTTTGATCAGCACTTGGTCGGCGCGGGACTACGCCCAACAACGTTTTGCCGAGCACGACGCCTGCTTCAATCGTCTGGCCGAACTAGCCGAGCGTTATGCGACGTCTCGCGACATGGCAGAGGATGACCTCAACTATCTTCGCAAATGCGAGAGAATCGACCCGATATTCCCCGAGCTGAAACTCACGCTCCGGCCTGATGAGGACAGCCCGCGAGAATCGGGCTGATTAAGCCGCCATCCACAGCCTGAGGCGCGTGAAGCTGCCCCAAAGCTAGTGCATAGTCTCGCCCCCGCCGGTCATCTCGTCGATGAGGCGCTGCGTCCTGGCAAACTCCCCGTCGGCGCGAGCTGATTTAAGCATTTCGGCCGCATTGAAAAGGATGGACAACCCCTCCTGTTGGGAGCCCTGCTGGCAGATAATCACGCCTATGTATCTCATGTCAATCGCCTCCTGTCGCCTTGCGCCGAGCTCCCTGTGTATCAGCATCGCCTTCGCCAACATGTAAAGTGCATGCGACCAATCGCCCTGCGCCTCATAGACGCGGCCGATATTGCGCATGACGTCGGCCTGGCCAGTGCGATCGCCAATCATTTCATAGAGGGACAGAGATGAGTTTAGAAGTGTGAGTGGATCGCCTATCTGGCCGCGCTCATAGAGCATCACGCCGAGCCTGCAGAGCTGCTTTGCCCTGCCCTTCAGATCGCTCAACACCTCGAACTTGCGCAGGGATGACCTGGTTTCGACAATTGCCCGGGCGTGCTGGCCGGATTCCCAGAGGCACATCCCGATCTCGCCGAGGG
>QMNL01000113.1 GCA_003647755.1 Candidatus Coatesiibacteriota bacterium | reverse complement strand
CTTCGGGGAACTGAAACCCAGCATCACCTCAATCCCAATTCCACTCTTGTTTCAGCCAAAACACCGCCCCGGAGCCAACAATGCAACTCTCACAAGCCCAAAAATACGGAAACTCCCAACTCAGAAACCGTAGCGGTCGTGGAGCTCACGTTTCACCTCTTTCTCCTTCTCCGCGGCACGCTTCTCGTACTTGCGCTTACCTGTGGCGATCGCAAGTTCCACCTTCGCCCGGCCGCCGGAGAAATAGAGCCTGGTGGGGATCAGCGTTCGGCCCGGCTCCACAGTCTTGGCACGCAGTCGCTTGATCTCCCGCCTGTGGAGCAGGAGCTTCCTGACGCGCCTCGGCTCGTGATTGAGTCGCGAGGCCTGGGCGTATTCTGCGATATGGCAGTTGTAGAGGAAGACCTCGCCCCCCTTGACCCGAGCGTAAGAATCAACGAGGCTCGCCTTGCCCTCCCTGAGTGCTTTCACCTCGCTACCGACAAGCACGAGGCCCGCCTCGATCCGTTCTCCGAGAACGTACTCGTGCTTGGCCTTGCGGTTGGTGCAAATAGTCTTTTCTACGGTGCTGTCGTTCTTGCTCATCTCAGCTTAACACGCTTAGGGAGAGAGCCGCCACCAAACAATGGATTACTACTGGCCAGAAGGGTCTGACGGCTCCTGGACCGGCGGCACCTGAGCGACTGTCGTCCGATTGCGTCCCGCCTCCTTGCTCGCAAACATCGCCTTGTCAGTTAGGTCGATGAACTCCACCTTCGACAGATGCCTCGCATATTCGCACACGCCTATACTTAGAGTGGTCGCCAGTCTCTTCTCACCAGCCGAGAACTCCAGCAACTCCACCATCATCCTAATACGTTCAGCCGCATCGAACGCCGCCTGCAAGTCAGTCTCAGGAAGGATGGCAACGAACTCGTCCCCGCCATACCGGCAGGGAATGTCAACGCCGACCCGCATGTTAGCTAACATGATGCCCGAAACGCCCACTAAGACTTCGTCACCTATCAGGTGCCCGAAAGAGTCGTTGAACTCCTTGAAGTTGTCTATGTCGATCATCATAAGCGAAAGCTTCGTGTGATAGCGCCTCGCCCGAGCGATCTCGCGCTCCAGATGGACGTGGAAATAACGGTGCGTGTAGAGCTTGGTCAGCCCATCGCGGTCCGCCTCGTCCCTCGCCGTCGCTAGCAGTTGAGCATTTCTGACAGCAATTGCCGTGTGGTTCACAAACAGAGACAGTAAAGCTGTATCGTGGTAGGCCTCTTCGGGGTTGTTGGGAACGGATGTCATCGTGATGACGCCCACCAGCTTCCCGGCAGCGATCATGGGCAGTATGCGGCACGATTTGTCGCCATATTTTGGGTCCGAGTGGCCGCGAAACGCCCTGTGCTTCTCAACGTCATCTACTATCACCGGTTCCAGTGATGCACCCACCTTGCCGATCAGTCCTTCGCCCAGCTGGAACTTGATCCGCGACATCTTCTCCTTGTCGATCGACCTGTCGTTGGACGCTGCCATGTAGAGGACGTTGCGCTCCTTGTCGAGCAGGAATATGGACGTGATCGACAGCCCCATTATCTTGGGCAGGTGCTCAACCGCGTAATTGACGATGTGCCTCAAGTCCATTGACATATTGATGTGCTTGCTCATGTCCGCAAGCTGCATCAGCTTCTCGAGCATGTATGACTTCTCAGACATCCTGTGTGCGAAACCTCCAGCTATTAACAAAAATCACTGCTATTCTTTGTTAGCTGTGCCATCAGACGAGCAGACGTTACATTGTGTTGAATGCCTCTGCAAGCGATTCGTTCCCCTGATTTTTGAACCTCTGGCCACTGTCATGCCCGTAGGCCTCCGAAAACGATTGAAGCGACAATCGAGCTGTTATACTCTTCGCTCAATTTGCTTATTTCACTAGTAGGAGGTTTACATTCTTGGCCAGGCTGTTTGAGTTTCAGGGCAAGGCGCTCATCGCGGAAGCGGGGATCAAGGTGCCGCACGGAGACGTCGTTGAGACACCGGAGGCCGCAGTTGAGGTGGCCAAACGCATAGGTTTGCCCGTCGTGCTCAAGGCGCAGGTCTGGGTGACTGGGCGGGCCTCGGCCGGAGGCATAGATTTCGCCGAGACGCTGGACGAGGTCGAGGGCAAGGCGGCGAGTATGCTGGGGCATCAGGTTAAGGGTCAAACCGTCGAGAAGCTGCTCGTGGAGGAGAGGCTTTCGATAGCGAGAGAGCTGTTCGTGGGCATAACGATCGACGATCGCAGGAAGCGCCCGGTGGTGATGTTCAGCACCCGTGGCGGGACTGGTATCGAGGAGATCGCATCCCGCTGGCCACAGGCCGTCGTTCACATGGACATCGACCCGCGAAGGGGCATTTACGACTTCGAGGTGCGGGAGTTGGCGCGGCGTGTGGGCATACGGGGCGAGTTGCAGAAGAGAATCGTGCCGGCCATCAGGCGGCTCTGGGCCACGGCCAGGCGGTATGAGGCGCGCAACGCCGAGATCAACCCACTCGTGGTAACTGAAAGCGGTGATGTAGTGGCCGCAGACTGCAGGATAACGATCGACGATTACGCAGTTTTTCGGCACCCTGAGCTCGGGATAGAGATCGCCAGGGAGTTCGACCGGCCAGCCACGGAGCTTGAGCGGATAGCATATCGCGTCGAGGCCAACGACTATCGCGGGACCTTCTACTTCTTCCAGATGCTTCGCAAGTTCAAGAAAGGCGAGGGGGTCATCGGGTTCCACGGCGCAGGCGGTGGTGGTTCGATGATGTCGATGGATGCGGTGCTAAAGAAAGGCTTCAAGCTGGCAAACTTCTGCGACACAAGCGGCAATCCGCCAGCCTCCAAGGTCTATCGGGCCGCGCGGATAATTCTCGCGCAGAAGAACATCGATGGCTACTTCGCGTCGGGCTCTGGCGTGGCGAGTCAGGAGCAGTTCAACTCCGCGCGGGGGCTCATCAAGGCTTTCGCGGAGGAGGGCCTCTCGGTGCCGGCCGTGATACGTCTTGGCGGCAATGCTGAGGAGATTGCCATTGCCCTCTTGAAGCAGTTTTCGGACTACTGGCCTGCACAGCTTGAGGCCTACGGACGGGACGACACGCCGGAGTTCTGCGCGGACAGGCTCTCTGTTTTGGTTATGCTTCCGGCGAGGGCCAAGCAGGTGAAGCGTTTCGACTACCCGCGCGAGTTTTCTCACTCGTTCAAAACGATGACCGGGTGGGTGCGTTTTGACGCTGAGCGGTGTCTCCGGTGCGAGGGAAAGCCGTGCATCAAAGCGTGCGATTATGGGATACTCGAGCTATCGGACGGGGTCCCAAGGCTGGCCATTACGGAGGCTGATGCGGCCAAGGGCAGGTGCGTTGAGTGCCTGGCGTGCGAACTCGAGTGCCACCTGCAGGGCGCTGGGGGGCTCAAGATCGAGCTTCCGATAGAGGGGTTGGACTGACAACATTCGAGGTTTTTGGGCAGCGTAAATGTCGATACTGATTGACGAGACAAAACGCGTTCTGGTGCAGGGGATAACTGGCCGGGAGGGCATGGCTCGGACAAGGCTGATGCTGGAATATGGCACCCAGGTGGTCGCTGGGACCTCGCCTGGCAAGGCCGGTGAGACCGTCCAGAGCGTTCCCGTCTATGACACCGTCGGCGAGGCGATTGAGAAGCATGGGCGGTTCGATATAAGTGTCATTTTCGTCCCAGGGCCATTCGTAAAAGCCGCAGCGATTGAGGCGATATACGCGGGCATTCCTTTATCCGTGCTTGTGCCCGACCGGGTCCCCATACACGACATCTTGTTCATCGCCGACCTCGCTTCCGAGCGGGGGACAAGGTTCGTGGGGCCGAACACGCTCGGCGTCATGAGCCCCGGGCGTGCGCTGGTGGGGATGATCGGCGGCCGGTCAGAGTTTGTGCGGGAGAACTTCAAACGCGGACCCGTGGGGGTCATCTCGAGAAGCGGCGGGATCACAACCTCAATCGCCTATTACTTGAACAGGATCGGGATCGGGCAGACGACGGTGATGCACGTGGGTGGGGACCCGATCGTTGGCATCAATCTGGCCGAGGCGCTCGAGCTGTTCGAGCAGGATGACGAGACGCAGGCGGTCGTGATGTTCGGAGAGATCGGCTCCACGCAGGAGGAACAGGCTGCATCGCTCGTCTCGTCTGGGAAGTTTACCAAACCGCTGGTTGCGTTCATTGGGGGCGCTTCGGCACGGCAGGGGATGCGCTTCTCACACGCCGGCGCCATAATCGAGGGGGGCCGGGGCACCTACGAAGGCAAGGTCAAGGCGTTGCGAAATGCTGGCTGCCTGGTGGTGGAGAACTTCAGCGACATACCGCACTTCACGCGGGACGTCTTGGGAAATGGCAGCTGAATCTGGGGCAGGATCGCCCTTTTCAAGAGGGAAGGAGACAGGATTGAGCGACAAGACTTGGGACACGAAGATCACCGACATCTCGCCCAACCGGATACTACTGAGAGGGTATCCGATAGATAACCTGATGGGCAGGGCCTCATATCCCGAGGCGTTCTTTCTTGCGATTACCGGAGAGCTGCCCGATCCTTCTTACGTCAGGGTGTTGGATGCGATCCTCGTCTCGTCCGTTGATCATGGTGTTACACCCCCCTCGGCGACCGCCGCGATGACCGTGGCCTCCACCGGGAGCCCTCTCAACGCCGCCATTGCGGCAGGCATCCTTGCCACCTCTAGGTTCCATGGGGGCGCGATCGAGGGCTGCATGAACCTCTTGCTCGACGCGGTCTCGCGGATGCGAACAGGTGGGGACATTGAGAAGACGGCAGCCGATATTGTCAGGGAATACAAGGACGCTAAGAAACGTCTTCCAGGTTTCGGGCACCGATACCACACAGATGATCCCCGGACCAAGCGGCTGTTCGAGATAGCGAAGCAGGAGGGTGTGTGGGGGCAACATATCGACATGGCTGTTGCTATCCAGCGGGCGTTGGTCGCGGCGTCTGGGAAGCGTCTTGCTATCAACGTGGACGGTGCCATCGGTGCTGTCCTCTGTGAGATGGGCATCGACCCCAAGCTCGCAAACGCCTTCTTCATCACCTCGAGACTGCCTGGCCTCGTGGCGCACATCTACGAGGAGATCACCACGCAGAAGCCCATGCGCAGGATTGTCGCGGCGGATGCTCGCTACACCGGCCCCGGAGAGAGGCACATCGATTAGCTGCTCATCGCCTGGCGAGCAGGCGCCATCCGGGACGCCTCGTCGCCTGGGGAAAGCGGTGGCGATGCAGAGGGCTACCATGATCCTTGGCCCCGAATTCATTCGAGGGATGTGAGGCAGCCGGCGAGCTACTCTCCCACCCTGGGAGAGGGCAGTGCCATCGACGCAGAACGGTCTTGCTGCCATACGCTGAGGGATATTGCCCTGGCAGTGGTCATCACCGGTATACGTCCTTTCGATGGGCGGCCTTTAATATGAAATCTGTCTCTTCGTAGGCCTTAACTGGTAGATGATGCGATAGTCCCCGAACCGGTATTTGAAGCAGCCACTGAAGCGCTCACCACGCAGCGGATGGTGAATCAAAAGCTCTGCGTTCCGGCTCATCCACTCTATCTTGGTGAGAATCCGTGATCTGACCGCGGCGTCGAGGTGCTGGATGTCTGTTTTCGCCTCAGGTGTTAGAAGGACCGAGTAAGCAGTCATTCACCGAGTGATTTACGAAACGACTCGAGGTCCGTGAGTTGACCTGCTTCGGCCTGATCCATGGATCGCCGCAGTGATTCGGCGAATTCGGCCCTAAACTCCGACCGGTCCTCGTCGTCGGCCCCAGTCAAAGCATCCATCAACTGCGTGAGCCACACACTCAGTCGTTCATCTACTGCTTTCTGGACAAGGGCCTCGAACTCCGCCTCTGTCATCTCCGCCAATGCTCTGGCCATTCCAAGTGTCCTCCGTTATCTCTGACCAACAATAGCCCAAGGGCTTCTTTCTTACTGGAATGATACATCACGTCGCTTCATGTTCAAGCCTCATGAATGAGGAGTTTCCCCAATCGTGCCCGGGCCTGCTCAACGGAAGGCGTCCTTCCTGCATCCCCGTAAGGGGATGAACGT
>QMNL01000112.1 GCA_003647755.1 Candidatus Coatesiibacteriota bacterium | reverse complement strand
TCGCCGATGAATTGGGCATCATAGTTTGACGTCCGTCCCTCGGCCGAATAATCGCCGTCATTCCTCGCTTTATCAGCCGGCACGGACGACTTGGGATAAAGGTAGACAGGGAAGACGTAGCCTATTTCTTTCGTTTTATTTGATATTGCACATGACTCTATCGGAGTGTCTGCGACTCCAACCAGCCGCCATCGGGCACTTTGTTCTGAATGCTGCCGACATGTAATCAGTCCAAGGTTTGGCCCGGCGACCATTTGTAGCATGATCTCGGGTCGGGGTCTGCATATAAAGCCACGAGAGCGGCCGGTGAAGTATGTGTAGCGGGTGTCGAACGGACGGTAAAGAACCGGCAAGACGAGCTTCTGATGTGGACCTCCATCGTTGGCATCCTGCTGAGCCATCTTCACCTTCCAGTCCTGGGGATCCGGGCCGAGCCGGAAGCGACTCCTGGCCTTTTCTGGCTCCATTTTTGCAAAGGTCCGAACAACGTTCCACATCTCTGATTCCGTGAACTGAATCGCCAGCGAATCCCGGGCTGTGACCATCCCTACCGAATTGACAGGCATTGCGTCTGTTATCTTCCAGCCAGTTTGATATTCGGCCTCCAGCTCTGTATCCCTGGGCACGAACCAGTAGGAGGGCGTCTTGGGCTCAAGATGCGTCCAACCGGTGTCCGCAACATCGTGTGCATTGAGCCAGTCGGACTTTTTCTGCCGCTCACCCCAAAGATCAGCGTGAAGGACCTTGGTCATTGTCTATTGTCTCCTATGTCAACCGAAGATCCCGGCGTTCGACAGGATACTGTCCTCATATCTCCTCTAAAGCCTTTCTGAATTGCTCAGGTGTGATGTCTATTTCGCGAAGGATTTCCCGGATAAGTGGTCGCGACAAGTCCCTTCCCGGATGATTGGGCAGAGTCGTTGTTCTGCCATCCGGGTGCCGGTAGAAGACGTGGCTGCCCTTTTGCCGGACCCGATCGAAACCCAGATGCAAAAGCACCCGCTCCATTTCCCTGAAGCGAACTACAGCGAAGTGGGTCATGCGCCGACGCGAATCTGTTGCAGACCGACGAAATGGGGCAGGTCATCATCAGAGAGCTTGTGTTCTTCCAGGCACAGCTCCAATACCTCTTTGAGATTGCTGTTTAGCTCATCGAGGCTCGCCCCTTGGGTGTGGGCGCCTGGGATGCCCGGCACAATGCCTACATATAGTTTCGTCTCCGGGTCCCATTCAACAAACGCGGTGAAAGTCCTCATCGCTCGCCTCCTTTATTTGTGCCTCCAGATATAGCTCAATCGCCTCGCGTATGTTGTCCAAAGCCTCTTGCTCACTTTCACCGGCGCACATGCAGCCGGGAAGCTACGGGCACCAGACTGCCCAGTCACCCGTCTCAGCGTCCCTTTCGAGAATCACGCGCCATCTCATTTCTACATTACTCCTTAGCTCTATTCTGTGTGTTTGACCATAATGTTGATTGCAACGCCCTGTTGAATATCGAATACATTGTCGTCCTTCGAGCCATCCGGGGCAACCTCCTTCTTCTTGACGTTGCCGTGAAGGTCCAGGATGTATATATCGTCAAAAGTTTCCATCAGGCTCTGCCTCATACCGCGGAACGTTGGGTTATCCAGCCAGCTGTGATTCGTGATCATAGAGACGATCCCGTGGCCGGTCTGTTCGATACGCCACTGTGCGAAGCGGAGGAACTTCACGTAGTCGTCCTGAAGCCATTTAGGATTGCGCTCGCCGAGGGGCTTGCCGTCAACCTTCTTGTAGTCCTCGATTAGCTCGCCGATCCAGGTCTTGCGCCACTTCCCATTGACCTTGACACGGCTGGGGTTCATCGAATGGCCGGAATACGGAGGATTGCCGATGATCACCATGATGGGCTTTTCGGCCTTTATCTCGTTTGCAGCTTCTCCCTCGTCCGCCAGCGTCTTCGCGAAGCCGACGGCGAGCAGGTTCGACACCTTCGCCGCCTGCTCCAGCGTGTTCGTCAGGTAGATGTGGAGGCGCTCGTGCTCGGCGAATTTATAGCCCAGTTCCTCGAGCAACATGCCGACCTTTAGATGAGCAATGGCATAAGGCGCCATGAGGACCTCGAAGCCGAACAGCCGCGGCAAGAGATTGTTGCGCACGAAATCCGGCCACGTTCCCTTCTGGCCTCTTCCCACGATTACCTTGTGAAGGTGCTTGATGACGCCCGTGAGGAATGTGCCCGTCCCTACCGCCGGATCGAGTATCATAACCGACTTATCAGCGAGGCCATCGGGCCTTCCGAACTTTTCCCTTATGAGATGATCGACTGAGCGCACGATGTAGGAGACTACCGGCTCCGGCGTGTAATAGACGCCTCTCATCTCCCTGATCTTGGGATCGTATTTCTTGAGAAATGTCTCGTAGAAATGGATGATGGGGTCCTCTCTGCCTGCCTTCTTAGCCATGTCCTCCGCGATCTTTGGCATATCCGAGGCGCCGAGCAGGTCGGCGATGTCTGATGCGTGCCACATCCACGTTGGGTCCAACATGTCCTCGTCGCCGAGCTGCTTGAACAGGCTTCGCAGCAGAGGATTCGCTCTTGGCACGAGGTGCGCTGCGCTCGCGAGTGAAAGACCATTCGTCAGCGTGTCCAGTCGTCCCGGTTGAACGGACTGGTGTCTGGCAGCGAAAAGCCCGTAGGCAACGGTCTGGGCGTACATATCGGCGAACTCTTTTTCAGATAGGTCGTGAATCAGCACCAGCTTGAACGCATCGAACAGCCGTCGCAGCTCGTCGCTGAATCGGCCCTGGTGGTTACGGGACTTCAGTATCGCGTCGCGCATCAAGTGTGTTCGCCAAGCCATCTGTTCCGCGAGGTCTTCGGCAGTTCCCTCTCCCGGCAGAAGCTCCTTCAGAAACGTCACCAAAAGACCTCGAAGGGACTTGGCGGCGGATTCGTCAACAGGAGCGTCCGATTGAAGCTCTGAGAGGGAAGAGAGGGTAACCCGTTGCGTCTCGCTGCCCTCCCGAATGAGGCGGAACTCGAGGTAATTGGTGAGCATTAGGTTCGGGAGCTTGCTGTAGCGCACCATCTGCTCGGTGCCCATCACGGCATCGAGGTCTGCGCCGAGGCCTTTCGTCTCGATGTAGCCCACCTGCGAATGGCCTCTTATGACCTTGAAATCTGGCACCCCAAACGCCTTGCGCCTCGGCTCGGTGATAAACGTCGCCCTCGCCTCCGCCTGGAGAGCCTTCGAGGCAGATTCTAGGAATGTCTGAAAGACAGGCCGATAACTCAGCTCTTTACTTGCATCGGCACGTGCTGAAAGCGTCCTCAGCCGCTTGAGATACTCGGCCAGAACGCCGCCAAATGTCTTGTTCCTTCGCGTCATGTAATCCCTATGCATCAAATCGCCGCCAGGCTATCCCAACTCCCCAGGGTAAAACCCGTCGGTTCCCATAATATACTGGGATTGCTCGTTCTGCAAACTGCCAGCAGGCATGCCGACAGCACGTAAGCTACAGGTGGATGCGGGGGTCGAGGAAAGTGTACGTGCTGTCGGTGAGGAGATTCGCGTTGCCCTCGTGCCCTGCGTCTGAACTGCAGCCGACGCAGGCGCCGACAGAGAGAACAGGCCCAGAAATGACGCACCTCTAGAGCAACGTCAGCTCGTGCCGGTGGGCGACTGTGCGCTAGTCATCGACCTTCTTAGGTTCGACTTTCTTGGGCTCCTCCCTCGGCGGCTTCACCTTCTGGGGTTTTACCTTTTGGTGCCTCGGTCTCTCCCTTTTTGGTTCGACCCTGCTTGGCTTTGGCCTCCGGGGCCTCGGCAGGAGTGTGACCCCGCCCTGACGTTTGGGAAACGGCCTCGGGACAAAGGAGCGGTCGGGCTGTCGCCTGACGGGTGTGAGAGTCGGCTTCGGCACGTAGAGTCGCTGGTTCTCCAGCCGGTAGTAACCACCCTGCGCTGCACGGGCTGCACTTCCTATCGTAGTCGGGACAACCTCAAATTTCTTGACAGGCCCCGGAGCTAGCTTGACCTGGTGCTCGATCGATGGAGTAGCCAGCTTCGTCAGCCTCGCCCCGTGCAGCCCCACCAAGGTCCCGCCCTCCATTCTCAGATGTTCCACTTTGGCGAAAGCACCAACGTTAGATGCTTCGAGACGGTCTCTGGGGACGATCGTTACGGGATAGTTGGTGATGTAGGTCTCGAAAGAAATGCTGATATCGGGTGGCAGTGGAGCCGGACACCAAGCCACGTAGCCATCCGACCAGTACCATGTAACATTGGCAGGGCACCAATCATATCCTGGGAGCCAGACCCAGCCCCAGCGGTTGGTGTAAGCCCAATAGCCGTAATGGTATGTTATCCAGCCCCAGGGCTCAGACGAAACCCAAGTCCACCCATAGTTCGTGAAGACCCAGCGCCCACGGTAGTAGGGTGCCCAAGTGATTCCCACGCCCCAAGGACGCCAGATGTAGCCAAAACCTCCCACGAACACCCATTCCCCATACGGGGCAAGGTCATCCTCGTAGAGGAACCAAGAGCCTCCGGATCGGGCCTCAACTCCGTAACGGTAATCGCTGGCCGGCGGAGGATAGGACGCATAAGCGCTGCTGGCCACATAAAACCGACGTTCGCTGAACGCAAACCTATAACCCTCGACCATCGCTCTCGCTCGGGAGAGGAGAACGTCTGCCGCATGGGAGGAACCCGAGGCGCTACCCTGACCCATCTCCCGGCGGAGCTGCGACCTTCTTCGCGCAGAGCCGAGCTGGCCGGGCAGTCCGCCGGCGCACCCCCCTCCGGAATCACCCGTGCCACTCACCGACGAGCTTCCGGCTCCGCTCCAGCCAGAAAAGGCCCCAACGTCCCATAACTTCGGAGCGTAAAACTCATTGAAACTGTAAGCCCACGACGGGTCCTCCGAGGCGACTGCCACGAATCTGGCCCAGCCAGTTTCTGACGGCACCCGCTGGCAGTATCCCTCCTCAGGCACCCTCAGAGCGCTGTGAGGCCTGAGCATGTTGAATGGATGGCTCTGATTTGGGAATGCCAGCTGCACTTTCCCCTCTGGAGACACCACGAAGACAAACGCGTAACAGCTCGCGTCAGCCTCGAGCAGGAACTCCGCACCCTCCCTCTGAAAATAGACGACGTTTCCGTCGAGAATTGACCCATTTGAGAGAGTTATCCTGATCTGTGTGAGCTGCGCCAAGGATGGCACAGACAGAAGCGTCCCCACCACCACGGCGAGCACACCAACCATTAGTAATCTTGACCTTATCATCGCCTTTCTCCCCATAACATTCACCTGTGCGCACAAAATCTGCCTAAAATATTGCTTCAATAAAATGATGCCTCACAGGAGTAAACAAGTCAAGGCGAGTCGCTGCCCTCCGATAATCAGATTAATGGCAGGCTAGATTGTGGGAAGAACACGCTTTGTCGCTGCGCAGATGCTATGAGTTCGCCAGGCATCGGTCTGTAAGTTACACCCGTTGGGTGACTTTGGAGTGCGGCGGCTTGACGCCGCTTTTGCTCGTCGCGGCTCGACGCGACATCGGTCCTATGTCAATCATCGCAGCAGCAATCCCCTTTCGGAAAGAGATGAAGCTGTCTATTGGAGGGCGGTGTCAAGCCACCGCAAATGAAAGCGGCGTCAAGCCGCCGCACTCCAAAGGGCTAGAACCATCTGTGTGAATCTGATTACTGGGGCGGCCGGGGACATTTGAGACCGAAGCCCAGTTTAAGCCTCGGCAACCAGCACAGAATGCGGTATTGCATCTGGGTTGGCGAAATTCATGCGGTTGCTTGACATGGTAATCTGCAGAGGGGAGGATCACCTCATTGCCGAAAAGAATGGAGGAGCGGCATGAATGAATATTCTGATTGAATGGTGCGGCGGGCGTCGCACTTTCTTTCTTGTCTGTTTGCTGGCAGCCGTAATGTCGTCGGCCTCATTTGGCCAGCAGGAGTATCCGCACCGTCGGTTTCCGATACTTTTCAGTGAGCACAAGGTCGCATCGACCTTTGGCATAGATGTTGCGCCGTGGTGGATGCCTGATCCCGTCAAGAACGACGTGCGCATCGCTTGGGATTATACGTATTGGGCGGGGCTGAAGTGGGT
>QMNL01000111.1 GCA_003647755.1 Candidatus Coatesiibacteriota bacterium | reverse complement strand
AGGGTGAATGTTAGGGATGATGAGATGGTCTATCACGTTCTCGCCGGCGCATTCGCGGCCCGCCTTAACGGACGCACGCACAGCATCAACGCTGCCATAGACCAGCACGATGTATTTGCCGGGGCATATGGTTGATGCCCGCAGAAGGTTCACGAATGCTGCCTTCAGCATAGCGTCTCCGGTCTGGATGCCGATAGCGATGCTGTTGAGTTCGACCAGCCCGATGCTTGTGAGTCGCTCTGGCATAGCCTACATGCTCCTCGTATTCAACATGGGGCCTTCAAGATAGGCAAGTGAGCAAACCGATGGATACTGTGTATCTGGCATATTCCATCTCTTAACCTTCAAGGACTAGCTCAAGCAGGCGCCTCGTAGCGCCTTTGCGCGGAACTGTAACACGACCGGAAAGCTTGCCAACGGCCAGCCGCTCGGTGCCCGCAGTCCCAACACAGGAGGGACAGCCATTTTCGCATGGACATGCACAGATCACGCTGTAGCACATGGAAAGCACGTCCTCGATAACCTCCGCTATCTTCTCTGCGAAGCCCAGGCCGCCCTCGTATCTATCAAAGACAAAGATCGCCTGCGCCTCGAAATTATCGCTGTCCAAGACTACCCCGATGTCATGTCGGTCGCACATCGCGACGAGATGGCCAACCACGCTGATGAGGTTCTTCAGCCCCACCAGACCGCCGAGAGCAGAGAGACCCTCGAGCGACAGTGCATCCCTGACCTCACGGGAGACTATGATGTAGGCCGCCGTTGTGTCAAGGACGACCGCATCTAGCGCAAGCTCCTTCGTGCCGAGAATCGCTCCGGTCGAGAAGAGTCGCTTGGCGTAGCCCGCGGTCCTGGTTGTTACGTTGACCGAGCACTGCCCGGCCCTGAAGCTCCCGAAATCCCGTTCCTCAAGCATATTCGTAATCCTGATTGCGTGGCTTGTTATCGGCGTGGTGTAGTAAGCGACATCGGCCCTCTCAACTACAACCGAGGCATTCTCATAATCGAGATGGGTTACCCGGAACGTCTCGCCGTCGTGGATGTAAATCGCCTCGGGATGCGCGATGAACGGCGCACTGCTCGCGTCTATCTCGCCGATGACCTGGCCTCGGTGCTGGCCGTCCCAGACATGTATGACGAGCTTCTCACTGGTAACAGTCCTCAGGCTCACGTCGAGAAACGGTTGCTCCTCGCTTGACCAATACCAGGTCTGGCCGATCTGTCTTAGGTGGCTCTCCTTCTTCAATATTTTAACGATCTCCGCAAACTGGGGACCAAAATAGGCCTCATCCTCGGGAGTAAGAGGTCGCTCAACAGCGGCGCAGCTTATTTGCTGCGACAAGATGTAGGGGTTATCGGGGTCAATCACCGCTTTCTCCGGGCTTTTCCCAAAGAGGTAGTCGGGATTGTGCGCTATGTATTGATCGACAGGGTCAGGCCCCGCAACTAGAATCACCAGGCTCTCCGATTGCTTCCTTCCAGCCCGCCCGGCCTGCTGCCACATGGCCGCAATTGTGCCCGGGTAGCCGACCATGACACACGCGTCGAGGGAGCCTATGTCGATGCCAAGCTGAAGCGCCGTGGTGCTGATGACGGCCAGGACTTTCCGCTGGGAGAGGCCCTTCTCGATCTGGCGCCGCTGTTGAGGGAGGTAGCCGCCGCGGTAGGGCTTGACGCGGCGCGCGAGCTCTTCCTTTTTCTCCGTCAGGTCTTCCTTGATGTTCTTGCAGAGGACCTCCGCACCCATCCTTGTCCTCGTGAAGGCTATCGTCTGGATGCCTGACGAGACCAGGCGGGCGACGAGCCGTCGAGCCTCGCCCATCATGCCTGACCTCGGAACGCTGCCACTGTCAGTGCTCTCTGGCGGCGGATTCCAGATTACGAAGTGCTTCCTGCTCTGAGGCGCCGCGTCCTCGTCCACGAGCATCACCTTTCTGTCCGTGAGGCGCTCGGCGAGCTCGACGGGATTGCCGATCGTGGCGGAGCAGCAGATGAACTGAGGCCTCGCCCCAACGTAATCGCAGACCCTCACGAGTCGCCGCAAGACGTTGGCCACGTTTGAGCCGAATATCCCTCGGTATGTGTGAATCTCGTCGAGCACGACGAAGCTGAGGTTGGCAAAGAGCCTCGCCCACCTCGAGTGATGCGGCAGGATGCCCACGTGGAGCATGTCGGGATTTGTGATAAGGATGTTTGCGCGGTCGCGGACCTTCTTGCGCCGATAGCTGTTAGTATCGCCATCATACACTCCGCTGAGAACCCGCTTTTGGAAGCTCGGCTGCGACCAGAGCCGCTCCAGAACGGCCTGCTGGTCGTAGGAGAGAGCCTTCGTGGGGAACATGTAGATCGCCGTGCGACTGGCATCCTCAAGCAGCGACTCCAAGACAGGAAGATCGTAGCAGAGCGACTTGCCGCTGGCAGTCCGCGACACGACCACAATGTCAGCGCCGCCTCTTGCCAGCTCAAGAGCCCTTACCTGGTGAGCGTAAAGCCGCTCGATTCCGATCGTCGAGAGAGCAAGGCGAAGCTCCTCCGGAAGCGGTGGCTCAATGTCGGCATAACGAGCCGTCCGTGGTGGGACCTCACGCCTCGCCGCGACGTAGCGGCTCTCGTCTGCCGAGGCAAGGATTCTATCGAGAAAAGGCCTAATGCTCATCGCCACCCGTTCCGTCAACACACGCACGAGGAGACACCCGGCAAGTTGTCAAGCGCATCTCGGAGAGCACACGCGTCGGCATTTAGACATCACCGGCGACGGACTAGCTGCTTCAGCATGTCCGCTATCAGCGATCTGTATGGTATTTCGTTTTGCGCAAGCTTGCCCAGCAAATCGCGGCTGTGAGCGAGCCTCGAGAGCATCTTGAAGACCGGCTCAGGGCACTTATAGGCGAACCTGCCGAACCAAAACGCCCTTCTGAGCTCCGGGAGCACCTCCTGCCTGAGGAGGCCAAGATAGGCAGAATGCAGGTGGTGATAGGACCTGCTGTGCTTTCTTGTGCTCAGGATCGCCGAGGCGGCGAGCTGTCCGCTCCTGATAGCCCAGCTCAGGCCCTCGCCGACGAAGGAGTCAACGAGGCCTGCTGCGTCGCCCGCGAGAATGGTGCCTGCATTTCCCAGAGCATGTTCTCCGGTCCAGAACGCGGCCACAGCGCCCCCGAGGAAACGCATGTCGAAGCTGCCGAGCGACTCGTCCTCGGCTACGTAGGACAGGACCATGCCCTTGGGGTCCCTCAGACGGTCTCTTGACGTTACCAGCCCCACCGAGAAGCGCTTGCCCCGTGGGAATATCCACAAATATCCGTGCTTAACCACGCCGAAATCGAACCTGATCACGTTGTCGGCGAGCGTGAAGGACCCGTTCGGCTCGAGCTCGAACATGACTGTTACTCCCCGGTGCTTAAGCCGCTTCAGGCCCAAGCTCCGCCTGATCACGCTCCTTGTGCCATCGGCGCCAACCACTGCCCGACAGCGAAATGTCTCACCGCTTGCGCAGGTCAGTTTGGCGTCCGAACCAGCGAAAGTGGCCTTCATCACCTCGGTGCTGTCAATGACGACGCAGCCGGCCCTGCGCGCCTCATCCACAATGATGGCATCGAAACGCCCCCGGTCCACAATTGAGCCGAAGGGCGTCGTGGATTCCCTGCGCAGCCTGAGACGGTGATGACCCAAGAGCTCCAGCGCATCGACGTGGTTCAGAATCGCCGCGGAGACGTCAAGACCCAAGTTACGCTGAGCACGCCTGCTGAGGCCGCCGGCGCAGAGCTTGAACCGCGGGATGCTCTCCTTCTCCAACAGCGCGACTTCCACCCCTCTGGCCGCAAGGTTCAGCGCACAAGTTGCCCCGGCCGGCCCACCGCCGACTACTAATACCTCGAATTCACTTGTCATAGGTCGATTCTGATCAGCACATAGTAGTAGATCGCAGTCGTTCTCACATTCAGCGCTTCTGAGGTCGTCTGCCTACTCTGGACTCACTCATTCACTCACTCACTCAGTCAGCCTCCGCAATGTCCATAATCTTGACGGTCCCGCTAAACCGCTGTTCCCTGACGTTTCGCCCTGAGCTCGTCCAGAAACGACATGGGCACGTGTGCTGAGCCCATCTCTTGGGGCTTAACCGACAGGCCGTGAAAGTCGGACCCTCCGCTCCTGGCAAGCTGATAGTCGGTCGCTATCCCTCCCATCATTGAGCACCGCAAAAGATGTTCCTCCACGGAGAGCCCATACTCCGCGTCAAAGCCGCTCAGCGCCTCGATCGCGCCCAACCCCGCATTGGACAGCAGCGGCAGGATCTCCTGCAAGAGATGTTCACGTATGAAGACCGGATGCGCAAGCGACGCGATTCCGCCCGCTTTCCTGATAACGGCAACTGCCTCAAGAGGGCTGGGTTTGAGCATCGGGACGTAGTACGGCGTGCCGCGCTTCAAAAACCTGTTGAAGCCATCGGTAACTGTGGCCACAACGCCATGCTTGATGAGAACTCGTGCAATGTGCACACGGCCCAATGTCCCTCCCTGTGCCACCTTTAGGACCTCGTCCATCGTGATCGGAAGGCCGTCGGCACCGAGCCGTCTCACCATCTCGGCTGCGCGTGCGTGACGAGCCGAGCGCTTCGATCTGATGAACTCCACCAAGGCCTCGTTTTCAGGATCGATGAAGTAGCCAAGGACGTGAATCGATCTCCCTTGAAAGTAAGAGCCGATCTCTATTCCGGGCACGACCTCGACTCCCAGCTCGCTCCCCACGCTGATCGCCTCGTCAACGCCCGCGACCGTGTCATGGTCGGTTATGGAAATGGCGGCGAGTCGCAGACGCTTGGCCATGCGAACCAGCTCGCGCGGGTGGTGGATGCCGTCTGAGGCTGTCGAGTGCACGTGAAGGTCAATCTCAGGCAAAAACACCCTTGGTCTCTCCCCTTGCCCAGGAATGCGGAAGGAATATCTCTTGGTAGCAGGCGATAGCGTAGTCATCAGTCATGCCCGCCACGTAATCGCAGACCACCTGGTTGTCATCATCCGGCTTTTGTCTGTGAGCGGGCACCGGGACCTTATCGAGGTGCTCGAGGTAGTATGCGTAAAGCTGCTTGAGGATGTTCTTCGCCTTTTCAAACTCGGCAACCGAGGCCGGATGCATATACACCTCGCGGTGCAAGAACGCCCGAAACTCCTCGGTAGCGCGGCGGACCTCGTCGCTCATGGCGATGAAGTCCATGTTGACGTTGACAGTTGCGATGATGACGTCCTTGACCATTTTCCCGATTCGGCCGGAATGGGTCGTCCCAAGGACGGACATAATCGCTGCTGGTATCGAGCTCGGCGTGAGAATGCCCGCCCGGACAGCATCGTCGATGTCGTGATTGACGTAGGCTATGATGTCCGAGATGCGGACGATCTGACCTTCCAGCGTCGATGGGAGGTCGCCCCGGTCGCTCGGGATGAGCTCCTTCATGCCCTTGGAGTGTCTGGCAATGCCGTCCCGGACCTCGAACGTGAGGTTCAGCCCCCTACCATCCTTCTCAAGAACATCGACGACGCGGAGCGACTGCGCCGGATGGCTGAAACCACCCGGATGGACCTCATCCAGCGCTGCCTCGCCGGAATGACCAAAAGGCGTGTGGCCGAGGTCGTGCCCCATCGCTATCGCCTCCACCAAGTCCTCGTTGAGGCTAAGCGCCCGGGCGATCGTCCGGGCTATCTGGCCAACCTCTAACGTGTGCGTCAACCTTGTCCGATAATGATCGTCCTGAGGCTTCAAGAAGACCTGCGTCTTGCGCTTGAGCCGCCTGAATGACTTGCTGTGGATTATGCGGTCCCTGTCTCGCTGAAAGCAGGTTCTGTTGGGGCATCCGGGCTCGTCTCGCTCCCTGCCACGGCTCTCTGAACTGAGGACAGCCCTCTCGCACAAGAAGCCCCGCTCCCGCTCTTGCGTCTGCTCTCTGAACGTTGTCATAGCACCTGTCTTCGATGTAATAGCATCTACTTGCGTTCCACCCCACAATATACCACTAATCCAAAACCAGTAACACAACCCGCCTGCATCAAATTGCCCGAGAGCGCAGATTGCCCGGACAGATGAGCCGGCCCTTACGCGCTGAAGGGGCCCGCCTTGGCCCTGCCACTTTCACCTCTCCTCATCGTTGACAGCGCCTCACGAACCACCGGCCGCCATCT
>QMNL01000110.1 GCA_003647755.1 Candidatus Coatesiibacteriota bacterium | reverse complement strand
TTGAAAGTTTGAGGTAACTGCTGTGGAAAGACGAGACGAAGGCGGCGGAACGATGAGTGTGGCGGGCCTTCTAGCCTGTCGAATGCCATGAAGGATGAAGGTGGGACGATGAAGGGCGCGAAGCACGACGCTGATACCAAGCCGGTGATTCAAGTAAGCGACATGAGTTTCTCCTATGCGGCCGACTTGGAACCAACGTTATACGGCATCAATTTCGAGCTCAGACGAGGCGTTTTTCTCGCCTTGATTGGGCCGAACGGCGGTGGCAAGACCACCTTTCTGAAGCTCGTCCTGGGCGAATTACTGCCCAGTTCGGGCTCCGTGCTCGTGTTCGGTCGGCCGGCGTCCAAGCTTGGGCGACTGCGGGCAAAGATCGGCTATGTGCCGCAGAAGGCACACTTTGACCTGTCATTCCCGGCGTCAACCCTCGATGTTGTCCTGATGGGTTCCTATTTCGAGACAGGGCTTCTGCACAGGATCAGCAAATCCCAGAAAGAGAAGGCAAGAAAACTGATGGCGCGGTTCGGAATTGCGAGCCTTGCCAAGAAGCAGATCGGCAAGCTCTCCTACGGCCAGCAGCAGCGTGCGTTCATCGCCAGGGCGCTTATGCCCTCGCCGGAGCTGCTGATACTCGACGAGCCTACCGTCGGCATCGACACAGACGGCCTTGCGCTCTTTTATAAGCAGGTGTCCCAGCTCAATCGCGAGCTCGGCATGACGATCCTGATCGTCTCGCATGACATCGCCCAGGTCGCAAGCTACGTTGATGAGATTGCATGCCTGTTTCACACGATGCACTGGCACTCCAGGTCGGAACTCATCAACGAGGAAGTCCTTCAGGCGGCCGGTGTCTGTGAACTGGATACCTATCTAAAAGGCCATCTGAAACACATCAACGAGTTCCACAGGGAAAAGAAATGATCTGCAGGAACCACAAAACTTCCAGTTTCCCCCAGTCAGGCGACCTACGGAGCTTGACGCTGTTTTCGATCATTCTGCCCAAACTCCGGGGATAACGCTGTGACCGGTGACATCTCCTTCGTCGAATCGCTCAGGACGTTCGAGTTCATGCGCCACGCCTTCCTGGCTGGCCTGATTGTCGGGTTCACGTGCTCGGTCCTCTCCGTGTATGTGGTGCTCAAGCGACTTGCCTTTATAGGCCAGGGCATCTCGCACTCGGCCTTCGGAGGGCTCGCACTCGGACTGTTTCTCTTCGAGGAAAGTGCCGCCGCCGACATCAAGGTCGATGCCATAACTCTCGCCTTCTGCCTCGTCGTCGCCGTCCTCATCGGTTGGGCAAGTCGCGGCAGGCGCATCTCGTCCGACTCCGCGATAGGCATATTCTTCGCAGTCTCGATGGCCATGGGCGTCATCTTCATCGCGCTCAGGAAGAGATATACCGGCGAGGTCTTCAGCTACCTGTTTGGAAATATCCTGGGCGTCAGCTCAAGCGACATCATCGTTATCTCCGTCCTGGCCGTGCTCGTGCTCGCCGTCTTCATCGCCTTCTTCAAGGAGATATTCTTCTTCTGCTTCGATGAGCGACTTGCCACGGTCAGCGGCCTGCCAACGTCCTTTCTTCACTACCTGATGCTGATACTCATCGCGCTTGCCATCGTCATCTCGATCAAGATAGTCGGCATCATTCTCGTCTCGGCATTCTTAGTGATCCCAGGCGCAACGGCAAGAGTCCTGCAGGTCAACTACAAGAAGATGCTCGTCATCTCCGCCGCCGTCGGAATCGCGTCATCACTTATCGGGCTCTACGCCTCATACCGGCTCGAGATACCATCCGGGGCGACCATCGTGCTCGTCCAGTTTCTCGCCCTGCTGCTAGCGATGGCCTTTCGCAAGATCAGGGCGTAGGACCGGTTTGACCTCAGATTGTAGGTAATGTTGGGTTCATGCCAAGTGGTGGGCGAAAGATGCGCCGCACGCCGCGATGTCCGACGTGCAGTGAGCTGACGAATCGCTCCGCGCAAGCTGGCGATGCAGACGGCTACTATTATCGTAACCCCCGAATTCATTCGGGGGACCTGGGGCGACCCGAGACCTCCCCTACATCCTCTTCAGATGAGGATTCGAGGGGAGGGTGAGGAGGCGCCTCGCATCCCCAAGCCACCCGACTGGAAGTCGGGTGCTAATATAATGAGAGCCATCTGTACAACCGCATTGAAACGCGCTCGACCTGACCGTCAAACTCTACCTACAATCCTGCGTCAGACCACGGTTGGCCGACGACGAGGGCGTGCGAAGAGATACGGAGGCCGCAGGGCGAGAGCGATGCGGCGAGGGATCGAGCATTATCGGCGAAAGCTGGCGATGCAGACGGCTACTATTTGTCCTAACCCCCGAATTCATTCGGGGGAGCTGGGGCGACCCGACGCCTCCCCTACATCCTCTTCAGATCAGGATTCGAGGGGAGGGTGAGGAGGCGCCTCGCATCCCCAAGCCACCCGACTGGAAGTCGGGTGCTAATATAATGAGAGCCATCTATACAACCGCATTGAAACGCGCTCGACCTCACCGTCAAACTCTACCTACAATCCTGGGTCAGACCCTCCATTGGCTGTTGGCGGTCGATCCGCAATGGACAATCCGCAATCCTGAGAACGGTTGGACAATCGTGAGGCACGCATGTCGTGCAGTTACCTCGGCGGACTCCCGGATATGCTCCCGCCGTGAACACGAAACCAAAACACCGGCATCAGGCACTCCAAGGCAGCATGGGAGACCTTCTTCCAAAGCTCGTGCTTGACACGGAACGGGCCGCCAAGCTATGCTCTTGGAGAAGTTCTGCAATTGGACATTGCCTAATTCTGCAAAGAGGCACGGTTCACGCATGAGGTATTGGAAATGCTTGACGACACTAAACGTGTTCTAGTTATCCACGGCCCAAACATGAACCTCTTGGGGACGCGAGAGCCCAGGATATACGGCAAGACATCACTTCAGGAAGTTGATCGGCAGCTTGGGCGCTTGTCGCGTGAGCTGGGCCTCCGGGTGGAGACGTTCCAGTCCAACAGCGAGGGAGCCATCATTGATAAGATACAATCGGCCACTCCCGATGGTTTTTCCGCGATTATTATCAACCCAGCGGGCTACTCGAGCACGAGCGTTGCGATACGTGACGCAATCGCAGGCGCCTCGTTGCCGACTGTCGAGGTTCACGTCTCGAACGTTTTCAGCAGGGAGCCTTTCAGGCAGAATATGCTCACGGCTGGGGCATGCCGGGGCATGATTTGCGGCATGGGAGTTGAGTCGTATCACCTTGCTCTCAGGGCTGTGGCCCTGATGCTCAACACGCACGGCTGAGACAGCCGGTAAGGATACCGACCCAATGCCAACCGCCAGGAGGGGGCCCAAGTTCTCCGTCATAATCCCCGTTTACAACGGCGAGAAAACGATCGCCTCGTGCCTCGAGGCGCTCGCTGCGCAGGACGTTCCGATGCAGGAGTTCGAGGTGATCGTGGTGGATGACGGCTCCACAGACAACACAGCGCAGGTTGTGAAGCAGTTTGACGTGAAATACATTTATCAGGAGAACAAGGGCCCGGCAACGGCAAGGAATACAGGCGTCAGGCACGCCCAGGGGGACATAATCGTCTTCACGGACGCTGACTGCGTGCCGGAGCCAAACTGGCTGAGGGAAATGGTAACTCCGCTGGTGAGCGAGGCGGACGTGGTGGCCGTGAAGGGCGCCTACCGAACGAGACAGAAGCGGCTAGTGGCGAGATTTGCGCAGGCAGAGTTCGAGGAGCGGTTCAAGCGTCTCAGAAAACGTCGGACAATAGATTTTGTGGATAGCTATTCGGCGGGCTTCAAGAAAAAAGTCTTCGATGAGCTCGGGGGGTTCAACCCGCGCTATCCCAAGGCCAACAACGAGGACGTGGAGCTGTCATTCAGGGTTGCACAGAAGCACCACAAGATGGTCTTCCGGCCCGAGGCCATCGTTTATCACACTCACCCCGACACCATCTGCCAGTACGCAAAGCTCAAGTTCTCGCGGGCCTATTGGCGGACGTTTGTTTACGACAAGTTCCCACGCAAGGTCCTCAAGGATTCTTACACCCCTCAGACGTTAAAGCTGCAGATATTGCTAGCGTTCTATCTCTTGGGCGCGCTGCTGGGGTCGCTGTTGTTTCAGGAGCTTGTGGGATGGCTTATCGCCTCATCCATCATTGCATTCGTGCTGTGCTGTCTGCCGTTCACGCTCTTTGTGGCCGGCAGGGATAAGAAACTGGCTCTGCTTGCGCCGTTCTTTCTCTTCGTGCGCTCGCTGGCATTCGGGTTCGGGCTGCTCGCGGGCTTAGCATCCCAGAAGAGAAGGAAGCTCCTATTTCCGACAATCCTAATCGCAAGCGACATCGTTGTCTGTAACATCTCGCTCGTTCTGCTTTATTGGCTCAGAAGCCACGTAAACCTCGTGCTGGGCGTGCTTGGGTTGAGCGAATACGGCCAGTATTTCAAGCCGGGGATACTCCCGCCGCGTATCTACTTCATGATGCTTCCTGGCATAACTTTGCTCTGGCTGATTGTGTTCGGAGCATTCGGCCTGTATCGCCCAGCGCAGAGCACGTTCAGACCGTCACAACTCGCTCGGGACTTCTTTGCGGTATCACAGCTTGCGATCATCTTGATGGCTATCTTGTATCTATTTAGGCTTGACTACTCGCGCTCGATGGTCCTCTTGTTCTGGGCGATAAGCCTCGTGCTGACAACCCTCGAAAGAGCCCTTATCTACTCCGTGCAGGCCCTCCTGCTGGGTAAGGGCTACGACAAGCTCCGCGTCCTCATAGTCGGGACGGGCGAATCGGCCCGGCTGGTCGGCCACAAACTACACTCATTCCCAAAGCTCGGCTACGAGGTCGTAGGATTCGTGGACGACACCGACCTGAAATCGCTGAATTGGCGCTCACCCCGCGGGGGCTTGGTCTCGATCCCTGTCCTGGGGCCAACGTCAAGGCTCGACTCCATCGTCCAGGAGCACGGAATCGACGAGATATACATCTCCAAACCAAACCTGCCACACACCGAAGTCCTGAACCTGGTCGCCCAGTGCGAGAGCGCAAACGTTGGCTTCCACATCGTATCGGACGCATTCTCCATTATGACGGGCAAGATCGATATGGAGAGCGTGGGCGACCTGCCGCTAGTCGATTTCGGACCCTCGGAGACATCTGCCTTCTACCTCAGCGTTAAGGCGCTGGCCGACAGAGCTATCAGCCTCATCCTCTTCATTCTCACCCTTCCCCTGACGCTACTGATCTCCATCGCGATAAGAGTCGAGACCAAAGGCCCCGTTGTGCTCAGATTCGAGCGGCTTGGCCTCCACGAACGTCCTTTCCTCGTCTATAAGTTCCGCACGTTCCACCTGCCAGAACCAACGGAACTCGACGGCAAACCCATCGCGCTGTCCGTTCAATACACCAAGGTCGGTAAGTTCCTGGAACGATTCCACCTCGACGAGCTGCCCCAACTTATCAACGTCATGAAGGGCGAGATGAGCCTCGTCGGCCCACGCCCGGAGATACCGCTCATCGCCAAAAAATACAGCCCCTGGCAGAGGCGCAGGTTCGACGTCAAGCCCGGCCTCACAGGGCTTTGGCAGCTGGTCGGCTCCGAGATACTCCCACTGCACAAGAACATGGAATACGACTTCTACTACGTCAGAAACCGCTCCCTCTTGCTCGACCTGTCGATCCTCCTCAAGACAATCCCTGCTGTCCTCGCCGGCGGCAAGCGCAAGCAATAGACAGCGCGGCGGATGGGGTGCCCATGGCATGTGGAACTCTTTCCCCCCGAATCATAGTGTTGTAGGCTGTTGAGTAAGTCCGTGTGGTATCGTGGGGTCGTTGCTTGCCCGCCCTGTTACTTGACAACCTCCCTGCAACGTGCGAGACATCTCCAACGATTACGTTTGTGAATTATCCAGGTCAATAAAGACCCCGCTTCGGTGTTGTATGTAGCGTGTAGCACCAAGAGGGCAGTTTGATGGGAAAGAATCAGGTCGAGGCCTATGTCGTGAACCGCCTTATCCCCCACGGTTCTTCATACCGTATAAGTTCTTGCCCCGGCGCCGGTTACCCGGACAAGGTGCTTACCCAGACCGGATCGATGCTTCGAATGCCACTGGAGTTGAAGGCTACCAGCAATTGGAATCCGAGCGACACGAAT
>QMNL01000109.1 GCA_003647755.1 Candidatus Coatesiibacteriota bacterium | reverse complement strand
GATGTCGTTGGAGCCGCCAACCGACTCGAGATCAGTGATTGTCCCCGAAGTTGTCCATTGATCAACCCAGCCAATTCCGGCCCAATTGAATCCCAAAAGGCACCTATTGATCCTACCTCCACCGCAGTCTATGTAGGAGTTGTAGTCCCACGTACGAAACATCACGAAGGACCACGACTCGTCCACATTTGGGTCGCCATCAATACAGAACACCCCATCCCCCCGCCCAAATTCGATCCAACCCGCGATCCACACCAATCCCGTGGAATCTATCGCGACATCTTTCGCGAATCCGTCGAGTCCCGGGTATTGAGGTGTATGAGGGTACCACCACTCGCGCTCGCCGTCCTGCCATCGAACCGCGATATTGTAGTCATTTTGGAACAACCCACCCAGTGCCGCCCAGGCGGCGTAGCCCTCCCCGCCGGCCCGGTCCTTGCCAATGACGACGCTGGTATCGCTGCTAGCCAACCAGGCCGTTTCATAAATAGGCTCGAAACCAACACCATCGAACGTCATGTCATTTTCGTACCACGTCCCGTGTTCATAGTCATCGCCATACCAATACCGCGAAGTTATCCACTTTTTATTGTCCGGGTCCACCGCGAAAACCGCCGGCAGTTCGTCATACTCCCCGGGTAGGTCCAGAACTGGCACGCTCAAGCTGCGCCAGGCGTAGTCGCCGCACTCCCATATCTCCTCCCCGGGCCGCAACTCATTGCCCGCCTCAGCGAACTGAACCCCAACGCAGAACAGACAAATCACGAGGCTACAAACCAGCCTAAATCGCCGACACATCAGGAAGCCCTCATTCTCACCTTTAAACATGTCCTCCTAACATCACCCCAGCCTAGCAATGCCTGTTGTCGCAGCAAACGGCGATAACACGAAAGCCTGTCGCCTCCCAGAGTGCGCTTTCAGGCTCGAACTGATAGACCAAACGAACGTAAAGCGACCTGAGGTTCTCCAGCCTCGACTCCTTGGCCTCCTCCAAAACCACGGCCACATGCGGGTCGTAATGCGGCGAAGGAGGCATAGCCCCTCCCCTCAAAGCCGAACTATAGACCGTCAAGGTCCTTCCTGACTCCATCTCAATAATGCTCTCTGTGAGATCGAAGAACGTGTCCGCCTCGTCTGAGCCTATCACAAGGTTCTTGGACAGCGTGTATTCGCGGTTCCCGTAGCCGCCTGGGGTGATGTAAGTGCCGACTGTTCCGTCCGCATCAAGGTCGGCCATCGTGTATGGGTCGTCCTGGCTGCCTCCAGTTACAAAGGTAGTGTCGTTAGCAAACGTGATGCCCATTCCATTTCCTCCTATCTTATATTACCTCATTGAATATATTAGGTAAAACCCAAATCGTATTTTTCACAACAAGAGTGCATTCTACCCCCCCCGCCGCCTGTCAAGCTTCTCTGGCCGAGCCCATTCTGGCACTTGTTGGGCCACCGCGTTGCTTGACAGACTCGTCTTTCGCTGCCTATATTCGGCAAAATCGGCAACGCTAACATTTACTGTTTGAGGAAGATTGAATGAAGGACTACGACATAGCAAAGATTCGCAATATCGTTCTGTGTGGACATGGCGACAGCGGCAAGACGTCCCTGGCCGAGGCGATTCTTTTCAACAGTGGAAAGACGACTCGGTTGGGGAAGGTTGAGGACGGGACGACCGTGATGGACTGGGAGCCGGAGGAGGTTGAGCGTGGCATATCTATATCAAGCTCGTTCTCGTTTTTTGAGAGTGGTGACACACGGGTAAACTTGATAGATACACCGGGCTATGCCGACTTCGTCATGGACGCCAAGAGCCCGCTTATGGTTAGCGAGGGGGCCATTATAGTGTTGTGCGGTGTAGCGGGCGTTGAGGTTCAGGCGCAGCGAGTCTGGGACTTCTGCGAGCGGTATGGGACTCGCAGAATGCTTTTCGTGAACAAAATGGAGCGTGAGCGTGCGGACCTCGAACAAGTGGTCAATTCGGTAAGAAAGTTCCTCACCGACAAGATCGTGGTCTTGGACCTTCCAATTGGCCATGAGGCTGGTTTCGAGGGGGTCATAGACTTGGTCGAGATGAAGGCTTTTCTGTATGATGGTGATGGTTCTGGCAAGAGCAAGAAGGTGGACATCCCTGAGGAGTATGCAGACCAGGCGACCAAGTATCGCGAGAAGATGGTTGAGGCGATTGTCTCGACGGATGATGCGCTCTTGGAGCGGTATCTTGACGAGGCGAACATCTCGAATATCGAGTTAATGGAGGCGTTATCGAGAGCTGTAAAGGACGGAGCTTTGGTTCCGGTGCTTTGCGGATCGGCCAAGCAGAACATCGGCGTTGATGTTCTGAGTAGGATGGCAATAGCCCTGCTGCCTTCGCCGGCTGATTCGCCGCCGGTGATTGCGAAGGATGCTTCGAGCGGCAAAGATGTTGAGGTGAAGATCGATCTTCAGGCTCCGCTTTCGGCGTTTGTTTTCAAGACGATAGCCGATCCTTATGCTGGGAAGCTATCGGTGATGAAGGTCTATTCGGGGGCGCTTTCCTCGGACAGCACGGTGCTCAACGTGAATCAGGGACGCAAGGAGCGCATCGGCCAGCTCATCTACCTCGAGGGGAAAGGCCATACGATATGCCCACTGGCTAAGGCGGGAGATATAGTTGCGGTTGCGAAGTTGAAGGAGACGACTACGGGGGACACTCTGTGCGACGAGAGTAGAAAGATAATCTTCGCTCCGATCGAGTATCCGGAGCCAATGATCTCCTTCGCCATCGAGCCGAAGTCAAAGGGAGACGAGGACAAGATCTCAAGTGCTGTTTCCCGCCTGATGGAGGAGGACCCCACGATGAAATCGAGGCGGGATCCGGACACGAAGGAGCTCGTGATTTCTGGGTCCGGGCAGCTTCATGTGGAGGTGATCGTCAGCAAGATGAAGCGGAAGTTTGGGGTAGAGGTCAATCTGAAGGCTCCCAAAATCCCTTATCGCGAGACGATCCGCAAGAAGGTCAAGGCGCAGGGAAAGTACAAGAAGCAGACAGGTGGTCGCGGGCAATATGGCGACTGCTGGCTGGAGCTTGAGCCGCTGCCGCGAGGCGCTGGGTTCGAGTTCGTGGACAGGATAGTTGGCGGCGTTATACCGAGGCAGTATATCCCGGCCGTCGAGAAGGGCGTCATCGGAGCGATGCAGAAGGGCGTCCTTGCAGGCTATCCTGTAGTTGATCTGCGAGTTACCGTCTATGATGGCTCGTTCCACACGGTCGATTCCTCGGAGATGGCGTTCAAGATAGCGGGGTCGCTGGCGTTCAAGAAGGCTGCGGCAGAAGCTAATCCTGTTCTGTTGGAGCCGATCGTGGAGTTGGAGGTAGTGGTGCCGGAGGACTCCATGGGGGACGTGATTGGGGACCTGAGCTCCAGGCGCGGCAAGGTCATCGGGACGGAGACCATCGCTGGCAGGCAGGTAATTAAGGCTATTGCGCCTCTTGCGGAGCTGTCCAAATATGCTCCAGACCTGAGGTCCATAACAGGTGGACGGGGCAGCTACACGATGCAGTTCTCGCGCTACGAACAGGTTCCCTCGACGATAAGCGAGAAGATCATCGCCAAGTCGCAGCAAGCGGAGGAGTAGTAGCCCGGCGGAGATTGGGTTACTGCCCCGGTTTGGCAGCTGCGAATCACATCGCCATTAGATATTGCACAAGGCCAAGCTGGGAGATGAAGATAAAACCGTATCATAACCTCGGCGAAGAAACGCCGCTGCATCGCAGCAGGTCCGCATCTATTGCAGCGCATAAACTAAGCACCGTTTTGCCAGCTGTCGCAGCGGTCATACTTTCGACCTTATACTGCCAGGCCAGTTCCGTCCCGCCGTTTCTGTGCGTCCCATCAACACACTTCATCGAGAACCTTGACGCTGCCTCAATTGACTGGACAAGTGGCACGATATATGCGTTTGGCCGCTGCGAGCTTGCGGGCATGGACGAGTCGCTGGCAGCAGCAACGGCGAGGCAGAACGCAGCGGATGCCATCATCGCCGCCCTGCTTGACATTCGTGTCTCAGCGGCCGAACGCGTGAGCGATCTCATCGCCCTGCGCGGCGCACCGGCCAGCCAGCTCTCGCAGCTCGCCTGGAGCCTTTCTGTCCTTTCGGAGTGTGTGCAATACGACAAAACACCAAGCGTGCACGTTTTGCTCGGCCTTGAGGTAAAAAGCTCGCCCATTCTGCCCTTATTAGTTGAAAGAGTCGGCGTAAGCGAACTCCAAAGCGCACTTGCCTTGCCAACTCCGACACCTGCTCCTGCCACTACGCAATGGCTGTCCGCCATCAGGCATCCCACCGGCTTGATCATCGACGCCTCGGCTGTCCCTCTGAAACCAGCACTTTGCCCCGCGATATACGCCCAAGACGGGCGGCTTGTCTTTGACGTGCGATATGCCCGGCGGCTGAGCTTCATGCAGAGCGGCGGCATCACCTACATGTCCGACATCGATGCGGCGAGGGCAAGCCCCCTGGTCGGCCAGAATCCCAAGACCGTCGAGGCCGTGGCAGCAGCGGGACATCTCGCCTGCGACGTCGTCATATCGAACGACGATGCCGACAGGTTCATTTTCCTGCGCAGGCGGCTGCCATTTCTGTCCGAGTGCAGGATAATCATAGTCCTGAAGCCCTGATCGCCTGGCGCGTCGTAGCCGCATTCTGAGCCGCGAAAAGTCGTCTCCAGGTCCGTCCCCCACACATCTTGTCGCCGCATTCGGCTGAAGCATGACATAACAGAACGGCTCCGACGTGCGCTTCTGTACCAGGACGATGACTGGGCAAGCCTCTCAGGCTGGTACAACGCGTTCGGCGCACTCGTCAGCGACAGGGACTGGATATCCGACCACGACACTACAAACGCCACGGATTACGAATCGCGCTTTGACGACGGCTACCAGTGGATGCTCGTCTGTTCACACTCCAACTGGACGCTCCACAGCTTCAAGTCGAGCTCAGGCACCACGTATTACCACTGGTATGAGTTGATGCACCAGAATGTCCACTTCAACTTCTGCATAACGTTCGCCTGCTCCAACGCCGATTACTCACGGTCAGATTACATGAGTGGATGGTATCTCTTCGCCCGCGACTACACGCAGCTGGTGCTTGGCTCCACGAAGACCGGCGGCTTCTGGTATGGCTACGACATGTTCGATGCGTTGGCCGCTGGCGAAAACCTGGGCGATGCATACAAGGCGTGGTTCTCTGGCAAGTACCCTTACAGCGACGGCGACATCAGCTGGTGGTATGGGCTGACGCTGCTGGGCGACCCCACGCTGAACGTTCCCAGCAACACATATATCGACCTCGACTCATTCACAGCGGTTCAATCCGGGGCGAAGATCGTTCTGAAGTGGCGGACCGGCACAGAGATCGACAACGCTGGTTTCGAGCTCTTCCGCGGGACCTCGCCAGACGGCTCGGATGCGGTCATGATCACGCCAAATATGATCGCATCAAAAGGGTCCCTCACGTCCGGCGCATCATACAGGTTCACCGATAGCGATCCGGAGCCGAGCGTAACATAGTACTACTGGCTGGTTGACATCGATTTCAACGGTGCATGGAAAGCGCACGGGCCTGTCTCGGCAAGGCTGAGCCTTCGGCCGGTTGGGCGATCCGTTCGCGCCCCAATGGGCGGCTTACAGCGATCTAACCCCGAGCTTCAATCGCATTGCGATTGAATGGCTGGCGGGCAGATTGCGCAGCAATATGGCGGCTGAGGGTCCCACGACCGAAGCCCAGGGCGCCGGAGCACGTTTCAGAAAAGCCGCGAAGGGGTCTGGGGACACGCGGCGGCTGTCCCCAGCTCTTATCAATCCTATCTGAATGCTGCGTAGCGCACGAACGCGGCGGCTGTCTTCAGCAGCCATGTTGGGCTGAGCACGATGTTTGAGTAGGCCTGGTTGGCGAGTGGGCAAAAGCAGTCGCCACGTCGGATAGATGCCCTGACCTCGTCGGCCTTCTTAGAGTGCCATACCTTCCAGAAGTCGTAGCCCGCCTCACGGACGTTGCCGAGCGAGGCGTCGTCTGCCAGGGTGCAGCACGGCCAGACATTCCCGTAGGGGTCCAGATGGGCGTTTGAGATACCAGCAAAGCATGGGATCACCTGCCTTCTTTCCCGAAGCGTCCTGAGGGCAAGGTCGTAATAGAACAG
>QMNL01000108.1 GCA_003647755.1 Candidatus Coatesiibacteriota bacterium | reverse complement strand
GGCCTCGAGACTGATCTCGCTCGTCCTTACAGGCGTAGTCTTTCTGACAGTAACAAGGATCGAGGAGTTCATGGCTGCGCTCAGGGTGCTGGGCATTCCATTTGTCTTCACGTTCACGCTGATGCTCTCGTTCCGACTGGTGCCAACGTTCATCTCGACTGTCGGCCTCATCCGTGATGCCCAGAGGGCAAGGGGCCACGCGCTCGACCAAGGCGATCCCGTGAGGCGCGCGATAAAACATATCCCACTGATTGTCCCGGTGGTCCTTCACGCCCTTAGAGCAACAGATGTGCTCTCCATGGCCCTGGAATCCCGTGCCTTCGGCAAGAAAGCGCAGCGCACAAGCATCTTGCGCCTGAGCTATTCTTGGCGGGACCCGCTTGCCTACGGTGTTGCAGTGCTCGTGCTCGCTGCGGTAGTCGCCTGGCGCTGCGGGAACTGAGAGCGATATCGACCTTGTTGTTGTTGAGGCGGGCGTCCCAGACAAACGGCGCGAGCAGAGGCGTTTACGCGCTCTGTTGCCGCCGGATTTGCCGGTATGGGTTGATCTCTGGGTGATGGGCGAGGAGCAATTCCAGGAGGAAAAAGACGTCATAGGTGGCCTTGCTTATCCAGCCAACAAGTATGGACGAGTGCTTTATGAGAAGCCGTGAACGGGTAATCTGGGACCTTGTGCATCAGTGATTGGTCAAGGCCAATCGTGACCTCGAGGCTGCGCGCATTCTGCTTGAGGAGCTCGATCATGATTACGAAGCAGTAGGTTTCCACGCTCAACAGGCAGCAGAGAAGTACCTCAAGGCTCTGCTTATCCGGCATCAGGTGGAGTTTTGCGAAGACGCACGACATAAGGCAACTACTTCGCCATTTGAAACCGGTTGACGCGAGACTCTGCAAGTCAGTTATGGGAGCAAGCGATCTGACCGTCCATGGTGTCGAGTTTCGCTATCCGGGAGACTACCCGCCTGCCGACAGGAAAGAGGGATCGCACTTGCTTCAGCTGGCTGAAACAGTTAGTCGTGGTGTTTTTGAACATCTGAAGACCTATCTGGAGGCCGGCCCACCGGTTTGATAGGCACACTATTTCGGACCAAAGCAAAAAAGCGCCTCGCACCGCTTAGGGCACGAGGCGCTTCGCTCTTGCTGTTTAATTGGCGCCTCACTTACGCGTCGAGGATTTTGTCCACTTCCTCCTTGTCCAGGTCCATGATGTATGGGATTCCGGTCGTGGCCTCGCATTCTCTAGTAAGGCTTCCGAGGTCGTGGCGTGTCATGTGCTCGAGGCCGAACTTCCTCGCACCGGCCATCATCTGCCTAAGTCCTTGTGCGAGTCGTTCGTAATAGCTATAAAGGCCGATTGCCCCGGTCGGGATGTCATCAAATTTCTCGCCGAACTCCTTTCTCAGCTGTGGAGCGGTAACGAATATCTCGTCCTTGGAATAGCCGAAGCGCTCGATGAACACGGGCAAGTCGCCCGCTTCTAGCCTCTTGCCTATTGTCTTTCCAACCATCGCCGCCGCCAGCGGTGCACGCGCCATACCAACTAGCTTGGCATAGGGGGAACATAGAGACAGCGCCTTGAATATCTGGTCTTCAAAAGTTATGCCGCCCGCCAGCGCTATATCTGGGACATACTTGCCCTTTTTAGCTAGCCTGTCACAGAACTGATATGTAAGAGTGTGAAGCTCAAGTGATGGGATGCCCCATTCGTTCATCATCCGCCATGGGCTCATGCCAGTGCCGCCGCCTGCACCGTCAACGGTGAGCAGATCGATGCCAGCAATAGATGAATACTTGACCGCCCTCGCGAGGTCCGCAGGACGGTAGGCTCCCGTCTTCAGAAAGACGCGCTTTGCGCCAGCTTTTCTCAGCTCCTCGACTCTCTCGAGAAAGTCATCAAGGTTGACCATGCCGACTCTTGAATGGCGCTCGAACTCGCGGAATGAGCCGCGCTCGAAGGCCTCGATTACTGCTGGGTCGGTCGGGTCAGGCAAAACAATATAACCACGTTTATAGAGCAATTGCGCCTTTTTCAGGTCCTTGATCTTGACCTCGCCACCGATATCCTTTGCTCCCTGTCCCCACTTGAGCTCCACGGTCTGGGCTCCGCACTCCTTTATGGCATATTCCAGTACGCCGAGCTTTGTGTCCTCGATGTTCGCCTGAACAACAATGTCCCCGTAGCCGTCACGCTGCCAATCAAAGAACGTCTTGATCCTCCACGACAGGTCAGGTGCATCGACTACCTTTCCATTTTTGATCGTCGAATCCACATCCATCCCAACGACGTTTTCGCCGATGGTAACGATTGTGCCCGCGAGCGCAGACCCGATGGCGAGTCCCTCCCAGTTCTGCTTGGCGATATTGGTCGAACCAAGCCCCGGTATCACGAATGGCAGTTTGACCTTAATTGGGTCGTTCTTGCCGATCTTTCTCTCAAGCACCACGTTAGGGAAGAGCGCCTTGTCGCTATCGGCCTCGATCCCGACCGCGCCCGTGGCCGTGCCGAGAATCGTTAGATATGAGTAATCAAGAGGGTATTCTTTCTCGGCGCCAGTCGTGATGATGCCGAAGGGCTGAGGATAGATCACCTCATGTCCTCTATAGGCCGACTTGCCTATCTCGCACATCCCAACACAGCCGTCAATACAGGTAACACACATTCCGCTGCTGGGACTGACAGACCCCTCAGTCCTGTTCTTTGAGAGGGTTGCGGCAGTAGCGTTCAATTTGGTTAGGGTCATTGGTTCCTCCTAAGGTCTCTCACACCAACAAATCTATTCTCTGATTGTTTACTCAACTGAAACTCCTAAGCTTCATCTTTCTTTTTCATGTCCGACCTGAACGGACCCGCCAGCTCGCAGGCTGCACACGGGTCAAGGAAACACATCTTGTCATCATAGGTATCGAGACACGGCGGCTCCAGGTTCAAGCATCCATTACAGACCGTAGTCTCGGCGTTCGGGCCCTGGCATCGCAACTCACAGCACGGACATATATACATACACGCGCCGCATTGACGGCAGATATCTGATGTCTTGTCAAACGGTGTGGTGATCACCATGTCCTTGCCCCTCTGGGCAAAACCAATTGCGCCTGCCATCATCTGCTCCTCGCACATCCTCACACAGAGGCCGCAGTGGATACATTCCTCATGTTCCGGCTCGAACCTGCACTGCGTTACGCCAAACTTCGAGGCGAGGTCCTGAATGGTCTTCGAACTTGGAACTGTTGCCATCATCAACTCTATGATCAGCTTCCTGAGCTTGATCACTTTCTCTGAGTTCGCACGAACGTAAAGGCCATCCTCCGCGGGATAGGTGCACGAGGTGACAATTTTTGACCGCGGTGGCTTGCCTATCTCCACTATACAGAGCCTGCAAGCACCTAAGGGAGTCAATCCATCATTGTGGCAAAGCGTCGGGACATGGATTCCCAGGAACCTAATCGCCTCTAAGAGCGTGGTCCCCTTTTCCACCTCCACCTCAATCCCGTCAATCGTCAATTTGGGCATTCCAGCACTCCTTATTATTCAACTTTTATCTATCGCGTCGAACTTGCAGACCTCAGCACACGCACCGCACTTAATGCATTTGTCCGCGTCAATCTTGTGAACCTGTTTCTTCTCACCGGAGATTGCATCGACTGGACAAGCTCTAGCACACGCACCGCAGCCAACACATTTATCCTCAAGGATAGAGTAGGTAATAAGCGCTTTGCAGAAACCGGCTGGGCATCTACGCTCTCTAATGTGCGCATCGTACTCATCCCTGAAGTAGCGAATAGTGGAAAGAACTGGGTTCCCAGCGGTTTGCCCCAGAGCGCACATCGAGGCCTCCTTGACCATAATAGCGAGCTCTTCCAGCAGCTCAACATCGCCTTCCTTCCCCTTGCCATCGCATATATTGGTCAGTATCTCCAACATCCGTTCAAGGCCTTTCCTGCAAGTGAAGCATTTGCCGCATGACTCGTGGGCAAGGAAGTCTGTGAAATAGCGCGCGACATCGACCATGCACGTTTTATCGTCCATCACGATGAGGCCACCGGACCCCATCATTGACCCCACGCTTTTGAGGCTCTCGTAGTCTATCGGCATGTCCAGCATCGATTCTGGCAGACACCCTCCCGATGGGCCGCCAGTCTGAACTGCCTTGAACTTTCTACCACCCAGAATGCCTCCACCAATCCCGTAAACGATCTCCCTGATCTTGATCCCCATCGGGACCTCGACCAGGCCTGTGTTGTTCACCTTCCCGACGAGCGAGAATATCTTCGTGCCTTTGCTATTCTCCGTTCCCAGCCCGGCGAGCCACTCGCCGCCGTTGAGAATGATCTGCGGGATATTCGCCCAGGTCTCGACGTTGTTAATGTTGGTCGGCTTGCCCCAAAGTCCTTTCTGTGCGGGGAAGGGAGGCCGTTGCTTTGGCCTTCCTACCTTTCCCATAATGGATTGCATAAGCGCTGACTCCTCGCCGCAGACGAATGCACCTGCGCCTTGCACGACGGACAGCGTGAACTTGAGATCACTGCCAAGGATACCCTCGCCCAGAAGCCCATTCTCCTCGGCCTGCTGGATCGCCTTTTTGATGCGCTGCACAGCAAGAGGATACTCGGTCCGAACGTAGATGAAACCTTGCTCCGCGCCGATCGCCCTGGCCCCGATAATCATCCCCTCGATGATCGCGTGCGGATCAGCCTCTAAGACACTTCTGTCCATGAACGCTCCGGGGTCGCCCTCGTCCGCATTGCAGACCAAATACTTCGGGGTGCTGGGTTGGTCCCTGCAAACTTGCCATTTTGTCCCTGTCGGGAAGCCAGCACCGCCGCGCCCCCTCAGGCCAGAGACCTTCACCTCTTCGATTATCTCCTCCGGACTCATCTCTAGTGCCTTGGCAAGCCCCATATAGCCGTCAAACGCTATGTAGTCCTCGATTCTCTCCGGGTCGATCCTACCACGGTTACGCAGAACAACCAGCTTCTGGTGCTTGAAGAACTCGATGTCCTTCATGGCGGGGATCGGCGACTTCTCCTTGGGCGGCGTGTACATCAAACTCGGCACCGGCCGGCCCTTCAGGCAGTGCTCCTCCACAAGAAAAGGTATATCTTGGACTTTTAAGCGCCGATAAAAAATCCCTTCAGGCTCGAACAGAACCAGAGGACCGTTCTCGCAGAAACCATTGCATCCAGTGGGGACGACCGCGATCTCATCCTGCAATTCATGCTTCTTAATCTCGGTTTTGAGCGCCTCCATAATGTCGAAGGCGCCGGCCGAGACACAGCCAGTGCCCGTGCACACAAGGATATGTGTTCTTTTAGGTTTCAATGTTCCCTTCCTCTTCTAAATCTCAAGACAAGAATGCTTTCATCGCTTGACGTTCAGCGCGTCGGACTTAATACATCGATTCGGAGCCGACGCCAAGTGCATATTCTGGCACAGGTTCGCCGTTTAGGATATGCTTCTCGAATATCTTGGCTACTTTCTCTTCGTTCAAATCAATGTATTTGACGGGCGCGGTGTACCGGTATTCGACCGTCATCATGGGCTCGTGGCTGCACATGCCCGCACATCCCGAGGAAGTAACCATAACATCCTGAAGGTTGTGCTTCTCAACGAGTCGCAAAATCTGGTCCATGATCTCTCGTGCACCAGCCGCAATCCCGCAGGTGCCCATGTGCACAGTCACCTTGGCTTTTGCCGTCCCTTCCCTGAGAAGGACAGTCCGTCTTGACTCGTCTCTGATCCTTTTCAGGTCCTGGATTTTCAGTTTGGCCATTTCCTTGCTCCTTATACACTCTGAGTAGCAATTACATTTGACGGGTTACTGTATATATACGTTCTCACTCAGCTGTTCAAGCATCTTTCATCCGACTACAACATATACCAAAGAGTGTAACTGTATATATGCGTTGTCACTCAGCTGTTCAAGCATTATTCGCTAGATCATGGAAGCAACCTCGTCACACTACAGGAGTTTTCGCATTTTGTGATTGCGATGTGTTGTGTTGTTGGTTTCGGGGCGGTGTTTTGGGCGAAACAAGAGTGGAATTGGGATTGAGGTGATGCTGGGTTTCAGTTCCCCGAAAGGGGACTACAATAGTAGCCGTAGGTGCAACCTACGGGATTGGTTCACATTGGTATTCTTCGCGACCCTGAGGGGGTCGAACACCCCCTCCATAGGGCTATGTTCAGCCCTTTCAGGGCTGTTT
>QMNL01000107.1 GCA_003647755.1 Candidatus Coatesiibacteriota bacterium | reverse complement strand
TCGCGCCGTCCGATCCCCTGCGGTGAGAACTTAACGCTAACTTGACACGTTTCGCCTGACGGAATGGTGATCGGCGTCGTGTCGCTGCACGAATAGTCGCCAGAGGTTTTGATCTCACTGATGACGAGCGAGCTTCCGCCAGAGTTCGCGATTCTCAGAACCCAGACCTTGTCCCTGCCTATAGCCACCTCGCCGAAGTCGTGAGACATGTTGGATGGCGAGATGACCGGTATGGAAGACTGGTAATCCGCATGACACAGCGGGATGTCCCCCGGCGTGCCCTGATTCCCAAGCGAGTCGGTCGCTGTGGCGCTGAACTCGTAGATGCCGAACCCGTGCGAAGGCACAAATTTGAACGTGCCTGAGTCCGTGCTGAAAGACCCGTAGGACTTCCACGTCCCGTTCTTGGTCTGGAACCTATAGTAGAGAGTAACCTGGGAGACCTCAGAGAGGGCATCATGCGCCTCGAAGTGGACTGGGATCGGCGAGGTAGTGGTCGCCTCCGGGCATGACAGGGAGACCCCGGGCGGCGTTGTGTCGAAGATGGTCTCATCTGTGCCTGCGCTGCTGAATTCCGTCTTGTTGCCTGCCCCATCCTCGCCCACGATGCAAAATTGGTATCGACCGTCGCCGCTCGTTGGTGTGAAGGACATCGTGCCGCCCGCAGATGTGCTCGACTCGTCCGACTCGATCCACGAGCCACTGTTCAGCCGGTAGTATAGCGTTACCCGCTTAACGCCAGAGATGGGATCGCTCGCGTAGTATGTTACTGCGATCGGTGAACTTTTGGTGGTAGATGGCGAATTGCAACTCGTCTGTGGTGCAGTCATGTCGAGTGTAGTGCTTGTCTGCTGAGTTGTTGGCGCGCTCTGGGAATTTCCCGCGGCGTCCTGTGCCTGAACGGCGAAGCGATATGTGCCCTCGCCCTGCGTGAAAGTGTAGTCAAACGAGCCAGAGGCCTGCCCATCGATCGCATCGACGGCGGCCAACGGAGCTCCCTCGAACGCCGCCCACAGCGTAACCTTCTGCACCCCGGAATGCTCATCTGATGCCTCGAAGGTTATCTCGCCCGTCGTGACTCGCGTGTAGCGACTCGATGAGCAACTTGAATCCGGCGGCGTTGCATCATAGACCGTGGAGCATTCCGGCTGCTCGGACATCGATTCGTAGTTGCCTGCCCGGTCGATCGCTCTCGCCCGGAACTCGTAATTGCCCTGCCCCCCGCTGAGCGTGAGCGTGATTGAGGCGCTGGTTGCATGGGTTGGGGCGCCGGCCTCTGCCCAAGCCTCGCCCGGGCGCCTCATAAACAGCTGCACCGAATCTAGGCCCGAGAGATTATCGGATGAGTGGACATCGACCGTAAGCTCGGCCGTCCGCACAAACTGCGGGCAAGTGCTCATCGATGTCGGTGGCAGCTGGTCAAGGACGAACGATGCGTCAGGCTCGCCCGTGAAGCCGCTCGTGTTGCCAGCGACGTCCGTCGAGCTGGCAGTGAGGTCGTAATAGCCATCCTGGGGCTCGAGGTTCAGGACAACATAGCCCTGCGGACCATATCCTTTCATGGGCTGAAGCTCCCAGTCTCCGCCCTGCTTCCTGAGCCAGAAATCTGTCGAACTTGCCCCCGAACCCACCTGCCCGTCATTGCATTGGTAATCGACGCGCACCTCGGCACTGTTGCAAAACGGCGAGACTGAGATGAAACACGTGGGGGCGGTTGTGTCATAAACGGTGGTGCAGTCGGCGATTCCAGGCCCAAACTCCACGTTGCCGCACTCGTCCTCAACCAAAGTGTAGAACTCGTAACGCCCATCTCCGCTCGTCGGCGGGAACGAGATGCTTCCTTTCGTCCCGCCATCCCAAGCCCCTGAATCCGCCCACGCTGTCCAGCTGGTGCCGTCGGAATAGCGATACCAAAGCGATACCCTTTCGAGCTGACACGTGCCAGTCGTGGCCACATAGGACACCTCGATCGGCCCCTCGGAATAGCAGGGCTGGCAGGACGCCTCCGAATCTGGACGCTCGTTGTCGATCAGCGTCCGAGAATCGGCCTCGGTCTTCATTGCCTCGCGGTTACCAACCCCATCCATCGCGATGCTGAAGAACTCGTATGTGCCGTTACCGTGTTCCGAGTCGAACGTGAACGTAGCGCTAGTGCTGCACTCCTGCGACTGGCCAGAGGACTGCCAGTCCTCTCCTTCCAAACGGTAGTACAGCTCGACCTTCACAACGCCAGTGCCGACGGTCCCGTCCGTGGCGGAGCACGTTACCTGGATGGGCAGGTGGTTGGCAAACCTCGGCGCGATTGCCCTGGAACTGGGCTTATCTGTATCGAATTGAACCGATACCGTGTTATGAACACTGGGTTGCTCCTGATTTCCTGCGCGGTCAGTTCCAACGCATGCGAACCTGTATGTGCCCTGCCGGTCAGAGTCGTCAAAGGTGAACGCGAACACACCCTCGGTTGCGGTCTCAGTAAGGCCAGTTGGCACAAGCTCCTCGCCCTCAGGCGCGTAAAGCAGCTTGGCGGAGCTTAGCCCACTCAGTTCATCGGAGGAGGTGAAGCTCAGATTGAGAGTGCCCGAACTCGCCACCGAGCTCCCGCTGAGTGTCGATGCCGGCGGGGTCATGTCGAAGATGCTCTGCGCTGAGCGTCGCGTCTGGATCTGCTCGGTGTTGCCGCAGAGGTCCTGGGCAACAGTGCACAGCTCGTATATCCCCTCCCCGCACGGCGTCTCGAATTGCACCGTCCCGGAATCCCCGTCAACTTCCAGCCCCGTGTCGGTCCAGTTAGGCTGCCAATTGCCGCCCGGGAGCCTGAACCGGTAGTAGAGCGCGATCTCGGCGGGGACGGTCGTAGCATCCGTCGCCTGCATCTGAACCTCCAGCGGTGAGCGCGATATGAACGGTTCAGCCTGGCAGCTCGATTCCGGCGGGGTTCTGTCGAACGTAACCTCGAGCAGCGCTCCGCTGGGAGCCTCCAAATTGCCTGCTGCGTCCTCAGCCTGGGAGTAGAATTGATACCGGCCGTCACCGTCCGGCGGGGCGAACTGAATGACGCCCTCGGTGCCAGCGCCTCCCACGTCCGCCTCCTGCCAGTCGGAGGCTGCGTAGCTAAAGAACAGGTGGACTGCAACGATGTCGGAACTGCAGCCGGGGTCTGAAGCTGAAAAGTCGATCACGATAGTTGCGCCGGATGCGCACTCTGAACTCTCGAGCGAAGAGACAGGCTGGGTCGAATCGAGGATAGTTTCGGTATCAGCAGCCTCTTTCTGCTCAACGTTGCCGGCTACATCCTCCGCGATCGCCTTGAACTGGTACAGCCCCTCGCCGTGCGCAGTCTCAAACGTGAACTCGCCCTCGGTGCCGCTTCCTGACAGGTCTGTATCGGTCCACGGGACGTCCCAGCTCTCGCCGCAGCTTTCGCTGAACCGGTAGAACAGCGAGACCTTCAGGACGTCATCTGCTCCCAGAATCTCATAATGCAATTGAATCGGCCCCTGATTGACAGCTGCCGGCCCAGCGAGCGTCGAGGAGGGCGCCGTGGTGTCGTATTGCGTGGTGGTCTTCACCTCGAACGAGCCTGCCGTCGAGTTCCCAGCATTATCGATCGCGACTGCGGAGAACTCGAACAATCCGTCCTCCTGCCCGGGCGCGAAGGCGAACGTCCCCGTTGTCTCGCCCGAATTGAGCCCCGTCGCATGCCAATCTCCGCCATTAAAGCGGTAGTAGAGCTCGATTGAGCCAAGACCGCTGCCGGCCTGTCCGTCATCCACCGCGAAATCGACGTCGATGGGCGAGCTATTGGAGAGCTCGGGCGAAAAGAGCTGGTACGACGGAGCAGTGCCATCATATATGCACCATGCGTCCGCACTGCTCGGCGGCGGCTCAACGCTCCCTGCGTTATTTTCAGTGATCGTATAGAATTCGTATCTGCCCTCGCCTTGCTGAGTGGTAAAATCAAAACTCCCGAACGCCGTGTCGCGGCTCTGCCCAGAATCCGTCCAATCCGGAGCCCAACCGGCGCCTCCATCCGGGCTGAACCGGTAGAACAGGGACACACTTGCAATCCCGCTCTCTCGGCCTGTCGCCTCGTAGCCGACCTCTATCACGGACGATGTGCTGAAGTTGGAGCAGAACGCGAAGGATGCTGGCATCTGATCGTCGAGAACCAGCTCGGCCTCGGGCTCGTAGAGGAGCGGTTCGACGTTGCCCGCTGCGTCTTCCGCGATGGCAAAGAATTGATAAGTCCCGTCGCCCTCGCTGGGCGAGAACGACACGGTGCCAGACGTGCCCTCGGCCTCGAGGCCTGTCGGCGTCCAATCTCCGTCCTCGAAGCGATACCAGAAGAGAATGGATGCCACGCCTGAACCAATCGTCCCGTCTGTTGCCGTGAAGTCGAGCTCCAGCGGGAGCTCGGTCGCGTATCTCGTGCAGGATACGGTAGCTGTCGGGGACAACGTGTCCAAGATGACGGTCTGGTCTGCCACCTGCCCTTTGTCCTCCTGGTTGCCAGCGTTGTCAGTTGCCAGTGTCATCAACTCGTAAAGCCCGTCACCAGCATCTGCGCTGAAGATGAGGACACCTTCCGTGGCCTCGGAGAAGACGCCGCTATCGCCCCAATCTGGTTCAAATGTCGCGCCGTTGTCGGCCGAGTAGCGGAACCAAAGCTCGACCCTCTCAACCCCAGAGAGGTCCTCGTCTGTCTCAAAGACCGAGCTGATCGATGCTGCTGACGCGTAATCCGGCGAGAGGAGATACGATCTCGGCAGCGTTGCATCGTAGATGGTCTGGCAGTCGGCCTGCCCGGGTGCGTCCTCGACGTTCTCGGCGGTGTCAACACCTATCGTGTAGAATTGATAGATGCCCTCGCCGTAGAAACTCTCGGCGTCGAAGTCAAAGGAGCCCTGCTCCGTGTAAGCCCTGAGGCCGCTGTCGGCGTAATCGGTCCAATCCGAGCCCTCCTGCTGCGCATACCGGTAGTAGAGCTGAACCTCCTTTATGCCGCTTGAATCGCGCGCCTCGAACGAAACGACAATCGGGTCGCTGTTCGCAAACTCAGACGATGAGGCGCTCGATGTAGGCTTTTCCGTCACATAATTGGTGGCGCAGTCAGCGCTCTGCGGCACCTCCTCGGTGTTCCCAGCATGGTCCGAGGCGATCGTGTAGAACTCGTAAATGCCCTCGCCCAATGCGGGCTGATAGGAGAAGGTGCCAGCGGGCTCCGAAGACGACATGCCGCTCGCTGTCCAGTCCGGGTCCCATGTCTGGCCCTGGTCGTAAGAGAATCTGAACCAGAGGTCAACGGAGACGACTCCTGAGCCATCACCGTCGCTGGATGAGTAGCTCACATCGAATCCCTCGTTCGCCGTCTCTGGCGAGCTGCACTCCGACGTTGGCGCAGACGTATCACAGAGCACCGCCGCATCGGGCTCGCCGGGCGCAGACTCGCTGTTGCCGGCGATGTCTATTGCGATCGTGTAGAAATCATATTCCCCGTCGCCATCGTCGAACGAGAAGACGAATGTTCCCGCCTCATCGCTGTCTGCCTCGTCCGCGAACGTCCAGTCGCCGCCTGCATACCGGTAATAGAGTTTCGTGTGCGCAAGCCCGCTCGACTCGTCGCTCGCGCTGAAAGTGATCTCCACAGAGCTAGCATTGGTCATGCTCGGGCAGCTACAGCTCGAGACCGGCTCCTGCGTGTCAAGAAGGGTCGTCGTCTCGGCGGACTTCGCCGCCTCCGCGTTCCCGGCTCTGTCAGTCGCTATCGTGTAGAACTGGTATGTCCCGTCTCCCTCGGCCGGCTCAAAGGTGAAACTTCCCGAGTCGCCATATTCGCGAAGGCCGCTCGATGTCCATTCGCCATCGCCGAACCTGTAATAGAGATCACAGTATGAGACCCCACTTAGCGCGTCCGAGGCGCTGAAAGTGACGGTTATCTGGTCGCCGTTGCAGTAACTAGGCGACGAGCATGAGGAGCTGGGCAACGTTGTGTCGTAGGTTAAGTGGCAGTCGGCGCTCTGCGGAGGCGACTCCTCGTTTGAGGCGGTGTCCACTGCGATGGTGTAGAAGTTGTAGGCGCCCTCTCCGTCTGGGGCGTTGAACTCGAAGCTGCCAGCGCTACTATCGCTCTCGAGGCCCGAGTAGGTGGCGTCGCCTCCATCAAAACTGTAGAAGAGCTTGGTTGACGCCAGGCCGCTGCCGCCATCATTCGCCTCGA
>QMNL01000106.1 GCA_003647755.1 Candidatus Coatesiibacteriota bacterium | reverse complement strand
GTCCGCTCTCCGATACTTGCCTGCCCAAGACGCGTCGCTGAATGATGCCTAAGACCCAAATCAGGGGGCTAAAAACCGCCTGAGCAAGCCTGAGTGGCCTGGCGAACTTGAGCGCCAAGTGGTTGGCTCTTTGCTGAAAATAGACCTTTGGGAGAAGCTCCCCGAAAAGGAAGACCAGCGGCCCCAGCACCGCAGTTACAACGGCTGGGGCAGCCAGGCCAAGATGCCGGGACAGCAAGACCGTTACCAGGACTGAATTGCCCACGACGCACAGGTTCGTGCCCAAGAGCGTCGTCGCAACAAGCCTGTCGGGAGCCGCAAGAATGTCTCGGAGCTGAACGGCGGCGCGAGTCTTGCCCTTTGCGAGTTGCTGCGTGGAGACCTTGTCGCATGATATAGCCGCTGCCTCGACGCCAGAGAAGAACGCCTCGAGAGCGATCAGGCAGATTGCTGTAACTATCAGGAGCACAACCGTCAACGTCATTCGGCATCCCCCCGGTCGCTGGGCGACGGCAGCTTCCTGACGAGCAGTGATAGCACCCTGGACTTCTCAGTCCTGAGCACCACGAACTCCAGCGGACCCTCGCGCAACCGCTCCCCGCGGACCGGTATCCGTCCGAGCTTGGTTACGATGAACCCTCCGACTGTGTCGTAGTCTCCATCTGGCAACTCGAAACCCACCTTCTGCGCAAACAGGTCGGTCCTCGCGCTCGCAAGCACCCTAAATGTGCTCGCCCCTATTCTGAGTATCTCCTCCGTTTCCTCGTCCTTCTCGTCAAAGATCTCGCCAACTATCTCCTCCAGAATATCCTCGAGGCTCACTATCCCCTCTGTGCCACCGTATTCATCGATCACGACCGCGAGGTGTGCCCGTTTCATCACAAGCAGGGCCAGAAGGCTATTTGCTTTCTTGGTCTCCGGCACAAGCAGTGCTTCCCTTGCGAACTCTTTGATCTTTGTGCTTCCACGTCCAGAATTGGCAGCCTTGATCAGGTCCTTCGCCAAGACTATCCCGTCTATCTTGTCGATCGAATCGGAGAAGACCGGTATTCTCGCAAAATAACGTTCGCGAAGTGCCTCTGTGGCCTCAGCGGCGGTGGTCTGCTCCGACATCGCAAACACCTCTGGGCGGGGCGTCATCAGCTCCTTCGCTGTTAGGCGTCGCAGGGCGAGTATTCGCTGCATTATTTGAGCCTCATCCTGCTTGTAGATGCCCTTGACAAGGCCATCCTCGATAAGACTCTCGAACTCCTCATCTGACAAGCCTCTCTTCTCGCTCTCGCGAGCGCCCTCCCGTGAGCCAAGCAGAACGTTTGTTATGCAGTGAACTACCATTCGCACTGGTTTTAGCGTTCTGTAAAGGAATCTCAGGGGATGAACCGCCGCGACCGCGAAGTCGTCAGGATACCGAAGGGCGAGGGACTTGGGCGTCAGCTCCCCAAATAATACCAGCAGCGTAAAGGCAATGCAGAACGCGACGGGCGCGCCTACTGCGTTGCCGAGCAGTGGGACCACAATCGTGGCGGTTACAGATGCCAGCGCGACGTTCACGAACTCGTTGCCGATGAGAAGAGTCGTGATCAGGCCCGGTGCGTCGGCCAGCAAGGCTTCTATGGCTCCTTGTGCCCTCACCTGGCTTCTTTGGGGGCGGCCTATTCGCCGGCGGGAGAGATACAGCATCGCCGCTTCACTGCCGGAGAAGAAGAACGAGAGTAGCAGGAGGAATACGACCGTTACTATCTGTGCGGACATGGCCTTAGTCCAGGGCTGTTAGCCATTGTTAAACATCAAGTTTGAGTCGCTTGCGGCGCGATTCTCTCAGTCTTCGATAGCGCCCGATGAACCAGGCCAGTATGAAATATCCGGCGAGTGATGCGAATGTTGCGGTTATGAAGTTGCCGGCGAAGTAGGCGTTGACGGCTTCCTTCGAGCCGCCGAACAGCTCCGTGAGGGAGAAATGCCTGAACGCTGAGGCGTTGACGTTAAGATCGTAACCCAGGACGACGGAACCCACGTAGGTGCCGAACATGTAAAGTGGCACAAAGGTGAATGGGTTGGAGATGAGCGTCCCGATAAGGGCGGCGATCTTGTTGAGCCTGAAAATGAAAGCACAAACGAGCGCCATCCCAGTCTGGAGCCCGAAAAACGGCGGCGTAATTGGGCACATCCCCCAGAAAACACCTACGGCAAATGCTGCCGCCGTCCGCTGCGGACTGTCGTGAAGATGCAAGAGCCTAAGAAACGTCACCTTGGCCCTACGCCACGAAAGCCTTCTCACGCTCAGTGCCCCTCCTCTTTCGTGCTGAAATGGTCAAAACCTGTGAATCCCTCAGACGGTCTGCCGTCATTATCCAGAAAGACGATCCCCTCCGAATTCGGAGTGATGCGGCCAATCTTCGTGATCGGGCATAAGTCGTTCTCCTGGAACAGGCGCTGCAGCCGCAGCTCGTCAGACTGACGCACCGTGAAAAGCAACTCATAGTCCTCCCCGCCGGATATCGCCAGCCGCAACATATCTCTCCTGTTGATCGCCAAACTCCCCGGTAGCCTATCGAACACCGGAATGCTGTCAATCTCAATTACTGCCCCGACCCCGCTCTCATGGCAGACCTCTCTCAAGTCCGAACCTATCCCATCACTTATATCGATCATCGAGGTGCATATCCCAGCAGCTGCCAAAGCCGACGACTCCTCTGCCCTGATCGGAGGCGCAAAGAACCTTGATAAGAGCTCGACCTGTGCATCGCCCGGCGTCGCGGCCACATCATCCCTTAAAAATGACTCAACCTCGGCCAATCTCCCCCTATCAATCCGGCCTCCGAAAAGGTGCTTGGCAGCCAGCGCGGCACCGCCCAAGTGGCCTGTAACATAGATTGCATCGCCGACCTTGGCCCCCGCCCTGGTGATCGCATTGCCCGGCGCCAGATGGCCGGTCACGGTCATATCGATGAAGAGCTTGTTTGACCTGGTGATGTTCCCGCCAACTATCGAGGCGCCAAAACGACCGGCCGCTTTGAGCATCCCCTCGAACAGGTCCTCGACAAACAGGGGACTAGCCCAAGTCGAAAGCCCCAGACTGACCAAGCATGCCCGGGGCCTCGCACCCATTGCGAATATGTCGCTGATGCTCGACAGCAGCGATTTTAAGCCCAAGAGAAAACCCGTGGCCCACCTGCGCCTGAAATGCACGTCCTCAACGATAGCGTCTGTCGATAGCGCCAGCGCCTCGCCCGGGGTTGGAGCGATAATGGCAGCGTCGTCGCCTGGCCCTACTATTGTCCCCTCGGAGGCAGTGCTCCTCGCAAGCTTCCTTCTTATGAGCGAGACCAACTCCCTCTCACTGAGGCGCATTTCTCACCTACCGCGACAGGTCAAGGCTGACTGGTCAAGGCAATGGTTGTAGTCAGGGCCCCGGCCGCGCGCAACGAGAAAACCGGCGCAAGGGGCTTTCCGCCTGTGGCAGAGCTCCAATTCCGGCGCCGATAGGAACAGCATATCCCAGCTTCCCCCGTCGCATGCACACTGAGCTTGGCGAGTTGATGACAACCGGGCCTGCTCAACCTTTCTTGGGTTTAGTGTCTTCTGGGGATTTGGGCGGCGCAACCAATGGGAGGTTGAGCTCCTTACGTAGGGCGTTTTCGATCTCGAGGGCGACGTTTTTATGTTCTTTGAGGAATTTACGGGTGTTCTCGCGGCCTTGTCCGATCCGCTGGTCTTTGAAGGAAAACCAAGTTCCGCTCTTTTGGATTACGCCGTGGTCAAGCCCCATGTCGATGAGCGTTCCCTCCGTGGAGATGCCCTCGCCAAATATGATGTCGAACTCCACCTGCTTGAAAGGAGGTGCGAGCTTGTTCTTGGCGACCTTGACCCGTGTTCTATTGCCGAGAATCTCGCCACCTGCCGCCTTAAGTGAGGCAATCCTTCGTATGTCAAGCCTGACGGAGGAGTAGAACTTGAGCGCCTTGCCGCCGGTGGTGGTCTCGGGATTGCCGAACATGACGCCGATCTTCTGCCTGACCTGATTGACGAAGATAACGCATGTCTTGGTCTTGCTTATTGCGCCGGTGAGTTTTCTCAGCGCTTGGGACATCAGGCGGGCCTGAAGGCCCATCTGTGGCTCGCCCATCTCGCCCTCTATCTCGGCACGAGGCACCAACGCTGCGACAGAATCGACAACGATAATGTCAACAGCGGTGGAGCGGACAAGGGCATCGACAATCTCAAGCGCCTGCTCCCCGGTGTCAGGCTGCGAAACGTAAAGCGAGTCCATGTTGACGCCGAGAGCCTCTGCATAGACGGGGTCTAGTGCGTGCTCAACATCAACGAATGTCGCGATGCCGGAACGCTTCTGCGCCTCGGCCACAATGGACAGTGCGAGCGTGGTCTTGCCAGATGCCTCTGGCCCGTATATCTCGACCACGCGCCCACGAGGCACGCCGCCGATACCCAGTGCAAGGTCGAGCGCAAGGGACCCGGTCGGTATGACCTCCACGTCCATGAGGGCGCCCCTCTCATCCATGCGCATGATCGAGCCCTTGCCGTAGGATTTCTCTATCTGTGTTATCGCGTTTCGGAGCTTCTGTTCTCTATCATCTTCTCTGATCGCCATTGCATTCCCTCTCTGTTCAAATAAGTCCAACCTCGCTGTTGTCGCCCAGCACAAATCGCAGCGCCTTGGGCTTGGCCTTACTCTTGCTTATCCTAACGTTTCGCCCGATCAGGCTGTCCTCGACCCTGAACCCAATGTTCTCAAGCAAGCAGTTGGCAAGGACAACGCTGTGCTCGATCTCGGAGCCGATTATCTTCGTGTCGTGATGGATCGACGTGAAAGAGCCAATATAGGAGTCTATTATCTTGGTGTTCCTGCCAATGATCGCAGGGCCCCGAACTACACTATTGCGCACCTCGCATCCTGCGGTTAGCACCACCTTCCCCACGAGCTGCGAGGTCGCATCAACGTGGCCATCGACCTTTGACTCAAGCGAATCGAGCACCAACCTGTTCGCCTCCAGGAGGTCCTCCACATTGCCGGTGTCCTTCCACCAGCCCGTAATCGTGTGCGGCCTGACCGTGTAGCCCTTGTCTATGAGGTATTGGATGGCGTCGGTGATCTCCAGCTCGTTTCGAAACGACGGTTTTATGTTCCTGGCCGCCTCGAAGATGTGCTTGTCAAACAGATAGACGCCGACTAGAGCAAGGTCGCTCTTGGGTTGCTTGGGCTTCTCCACAAGCTTGACCACCCTACCGTCCTGAAGCTCCGCCACGCCAAACTGCGACGGGTTCTTCACGTGTTCCAACAGTATCTGGGCGTTAGGTGCGTCCCTCTTGAACTGCTCCACGAAGCTCGCAACCCCCTCCACAATGAGATTATCCCCCAGATACATTATGAACCTGTCCTCACCCAGGAACTCCTCCGCCGTTAAGACCGCATGCGCAAGCCCCAATGGCGCCGACTGCTCAATGAACGTGAAACTCGCACCAAACCTCGAACCATCCCCGCAGGCCTTCATTATCTCGTCCTTTGTATCGCCCACGATGATCCCGATATCCGTGATGCCCGCCGCCACGATCGCCTCGATCCCGTAGAAGAGGATCGGCTTGTTAGCCACAGGGATCAGCTGCTTGGCGTTTGTGTATGTTATGGGCCGAAGTCTGGTGCCCATCCCGCCGCTAAGTATCAGACCCTTCATTCGCTCTTTTTCTCAGTTGTGCTGGCCAACGCTAATGGCGCCACTTCTCAGTTTCGTGATTATCCTAAGATATTCGTTTGTGAAAAGCCACACAAGCTTTCCCCCGAAGAATCAGACGCTCGTGCGGCCCGTTAGTTCGCATCCGTGCATCTCTGAACGCCGATTCAATCTGCAGAGCCGTTTGGGTGATTTTGGAGTGCGGCGGCTTGACGCCGCGCTCCAACAAACAGATTCATCTCTTTCCCAAAGGCGATTGCTGCAGCGATGATTGACATAGGATCGATGTCGCTTCAAGCCGCGACGAGAAATGGCGGCGTCAAGCCGCCGCATTCCAAAGGGCTACAACCAGCTGCGTCAATCTGATTATTGAGGTTGCCTGACGAGTTGCAGCTCTGGCTCGTGGTGATAATATGCTCAGCGAGTCTTTGTTTCTCAGAGCGTTCCAGAAGAGATGATTAGGGAATTAGGGAATGCCGTTTTTCGAATATGAGAACATCCGTATTTTCAACGATGATTTCGTCGCATCGC
>QMNL01000105.1 GCA_003647755.1 Candidatus Coatesiibacteriota bacterium | reverse complement strand
TCTCCTGGCCGCCGAATACATCATCAAGGGGGGCAATGAGCAGGTGTTTCTGTGCGAACGCGGGATAAGGAGTTTCGACAATTCCACGAGGTTTACACTCGACATCGCCGCCGTTCCACTCGTGAAAAAACTGAGCTCGCTGCCGATAATTGTTGACCCAAGCCACGCAACAGGACGAGCCGATCTCATCATCCCGATGTCGCTGGCAGCGCTCGCCGCTGGGGCAGACGGCGTCATGGTTGAGGTTCATCCCTGGCCCAAGAAGGCCTTATGCGATGGGCTCCAATCGCTCTCGCTCGATATGTTCGAGGAGTTCGTCAAGAAGGTGCGCGCGATGATCAAGTTTCTCACCCAGCAGAATCAGGAGCAGTAGCCCTCCGTGCCAGAATCTAGCCCTGGCAGACCGCTCAAAGTGCTGGCAATGATCCCCACGTTTAACGAGCGTGAGAACATCACAGCGCTTATCAAGGAGATTCTACTCCTGTCAGATGATTTTGGCGTGCTCGTTGTGGACGACGATTCTCCCGACGGGACAGCCGATGCTGTTCGAGAGCTCGCCCAGAAGGAGCCGGAGAGAGTCTTCCTAATGCTTAGGAAGGAAAACCGTGGCAGAGGTTATGCTGGAATTGCCGGCCTCATCGAGGCGGCGAGGCGCGGGCCAGACTTTGTTGTTGAGATGGACGCTGACTTCTCACACCGCCCGTTGTACATTCCCAGGTTCCTCGAGGCGATAGGGGATGCGGACATCGTGATCGGTTCGCGAGGCGTGAAGGGCGGTGGGCAGGTTGGGAGGAGTTTGGGCCGCAAGATAATCACGCGGCTGGCCAACGGTTACATCATGGCCGTGCTTGGGCTTTACGGGCATGATCTGACGTCAGGGTTCAGGCTGTTCAGGAGGTCTGCGTTGCAGAAGCTACCACTTGAGAAGATGGTCTCAAAGGGTCCTGAGGTTGTGCAGGAGGTTCTGTGCCTTGCGCATCAGCATGGTTTGAAGATGGTTGAATACCCGATCGTTTTCTATGACCGTTCGATGGGGTCGTCCACATTCAGTTTGAGGACAGCGCTTCGGAGCTTAATTATGATGTGGCGTTTCAAGATGAGATACAAAATTAAATGATGTTCCCTTGGCGGGGTGCCTCTGTCGCCCCGCCCCTTGTCCTCTGGCAGATTGGCTGGTATGGTCTTGCTTGTGCAACAGTCGTCGGCAGCGGTCTAACGTTTTAACGGCTGCGAATCGATGATAAGTATCGGTCCCGCGAATGGCTGATAACCTTGCGCGACATTCTATGGAGATAGTTTATGATTAGGGTGCGGCAATTTGCCTCAAAACAAAGCGCATGAGGCGTTTTCTCTCCCGATCACCGAGTCCGGCGGTCGTCTAATGATGAGGGTTACCCCGGAGATAAAGCCCCGGTATAACCTAGAGGAGATCAAGTCCAACATGCTCAAGACGGGCGTTGGTAACATGAACCTTCGCCGGATCATGGACGTCATCCAGAGGGCATCTGGCGAGCCAGAGGACATTGGGCCGGTTTTCACCTACTTCGACAAGCGAAAGGAGAGCTTCATTGAGGTAACTGTTTCCAGTAATGGCAGGGAGGCCGAGATTGAAGTAACCGACTGGAACAAGCTAGAAATAACGCCTGACGACCTTCGGTTCTGTCTGTACAAGGCGGGCGTCGTTGCGGGCATCGACGAGGAGAAACTACGTCAAGTAGTGCGGAGGCGGCCGGTAGAGATTGCGACCGTGGTCGCAAGAGCTGTTGAGCCGGTCAACGGAAAGGACGCAAAGATCGAGCAATTGGTGAAGGTAATGCACAAACCGCGGCCCAAGATACTTCCCGATGGCTCAGTTGATCTCAAGTCTTATGACATGCTGGTGCCAGTCGAAAAGGACGAGGTCCTTTTGAGAAAAATACCGGCCACCAAGGGGACTGCGGGCTCTACCGTTGATGGCCGCGTGATTCCGCCGACACCGGGCAAAGACGCGGGCCTCTCGAAAGGCAAGGGGACTTATCTCTCCGAGGATGGCCTTGAACTTCGGGCAGCGATAAGCGGCAGCGTGATGATGGACAAACGTGGTCGGCTGTACGTCGAGAAGACCTATGTCGTGCACGGCAACTTGGGCTACTCCACGGGCAACGTGGACACTGCGGGCGACGTCAAAGTGAAGGGCGATGTGTTGGCCGGGTTCTCGGTTGAGACGGATGGCGACATCATTGTCCACGGGATAGTGGAGGGTGCAAGGGTTGTCTCTAGGCATGGCAGTGTCATGGTAAAGGGAGGAATCCATGGCCACCAAAAGCAGGCGCATATTGAGGCTGAGGAGACAGTGGCTGCGAGGTTTATTCAACAGGCAGTAGTTACTGCGGGCGACACGGTCATGGTCTCAGAACACGTCCTGGACAGCATCATCAGCGCTGGCAACAAGGTTGATGTCAGTTCCAAGAATGGACACATCCTAAACAGCGAAATTCAGGCGGGCAAAGAGATCATCGTCAGGAATATGGGCAGCACGAGGTCCAACAAGACAAAGGCCCACATCGGGGATCCCCACAGGAGCGTCAAGAATATCACCCAGCAGATCAAGGAGCTCGACAAGGCCATCGCCAAGAAGGCGAGCGAGATCGACAGATACGAGCACGACATTCAGGCGCTCGTAGGCTCGTCCAAGTATCGTCGCGAGGACGAGCTCAAGGTCAAGAACTACGTCACCATAATGGTCAATCTGTACAAACAGCAGCGCGCTGCCGAGGCCAAACGTGCCGAGTTGAGAAAGAAGCTCAGCGCACTTCACCAGGGCAGAATAACTGTCATCGACATAATATATGCCGGCTGCGTGGTTTCAATCGGCGACATTTCCAGCACCGTTACCGAGTCAGTGAAGGGCGTCGTTTTCAGCATTGAAAATGGGGAGATCGTCGCCAAAGCAATAGATGAAGCCGAGGATTAGCAGACCTACGGGATACCGCTCGGACAGAACAATGGACGCCAGTTTGACCCGGGCCGATCTGATCGAACAGCCTTAACCCACGCGCCTCGAGGGTCTCTCCGTATGACCTGCCCCCATCAAAAACCACTTACAGCTCGAGAAAGTCGAACCTGTCCGGCTCACTCGGCTCAAGGTCGGAGAGTGCGAACAGCCAGGCTGAACGGCCGTCAAACGCACCCACAAACTCCCCCGACGCATCGACCGACAGCGACCGATGTGTTCCCGCAAGATCGGCCTTCCATAGGAGCTCGCCACCGAGCCGCAGGCAGATCAGCGCCTTGTCCCGTCGGAACACCTCGATAAACTCCCGCTCCTGGTTTCTGGCTACAACAGAGCTCTTGCTGGCAAGGGTCTTCCTCCAGGTTATCTCTCCGTTGTTTCCTATCATGAACGCTGATTGCGAGGTCGTTGTGCAGAAAAGACCATCCTCGAAAGGCCGCAATCTGGCCACCGGCTCGCCGATATTGGCAGACCACAACCTCTGCCCAACGAGATCGAATGCCATCACTGTGCCGCGAGAATCGCCAACAAAGACGGATTGATCGTCGAGCCCAAGGCGCGCGCCGGGGCTGAACTCAACACAGAAAACAGCCCTCCCCCTGAAATCAACCACTACCGCCTGATGCGACTCAACTACGACCATGTCCTCGCCGGACGGAGAGATGAGGAAATAGCGGGCGTCCGAGGACCTCATCCAGGTCCTGATCAGCTCGCCACGACTGTCAAAAACATAGATATTCCCACCGACATCCATCGTTGCGAAGCGGTTCCCGAGCGCGTTAATCGCCAGCATCGCGGTCCCGATACGCCTGTGCCACTTAAGCTGATCGTGGGTGAAGGCGAAGAGCTCCCCTTCTGTGGTTGCAGCAAAACAGTATGACCGCGAGGCAAGCTGCAGAGAGAAGATCGTTGAACCCAGGGACGCCACCTCGCTCTTCTGTCCCTTCCAGTCAATAGAATAAATCTGGCCCTCGGAAGTAGCACAGAGCATGTGCTTGCCGCCAGGGAGCACCCTGACCTGTGCGCCTCGGCGGCTGCTTGCCCGCTGGAAGAGCTGAAATGAGTAAAGCGGCCGTTTCTCGGAAGCCTTGGCTGCACTGTGGGAATGTTCGAGGAACCCAAAGCGCGAACTGTCGCCAGAGATCAACTCGTAGCAGTGAACAGCCCCCAAATCATCTGCGACCATGATCAGGCGGCTGCCAGCGTCGGTCGCCCAGGCAGTCGGCTGGCATGGCAATTCAAATCTCACCTGTGACCCACCATCACGGCCAAGCAGGTATAGCTCACCATCGCTTGTACCCAACGCTACTACCTTGCACTCATCAACACACGCAGCGAATTTGACCGGGCGCCTTGGCCTGAAGGCCCTAACATCCCGGCCCCCGTTGTCGAATAGGTAAGCTCCCATTCCGTAAAGAGGCAGTATTATCCACTGGCCACCAGGACTGAATCGCCCCGCGCCGCACAGGGTCGTCAACCTTCGCAACCACAGCACCTCGAGCCCATCGTCAACCACGCCGATAGACGCGTTGAAGTTGCCGACCAGTATTGACCTTTCGTCCGCCGAGACCTCTATGAAGTCAATGGGCTCACCCAGGCTCACCGAGCCGACCTGCTCCCCCTCCAGGTTGATGACAGAAAGCATCCGGGACGGCCCGGCAACGACTACGGTGCCGTCGGAAATGCGGATGTCAGACGCTGAGATGACATTGAAATGCCTTATCTGCCACAGCGGCTCTCCCACGGAATCCAGAAGAAAAGATGTGTTACTGAACAGCGACACGAAGAGATACGCGCCGTCCCGTGAGAGCCTAACGGTGCGGATTCTATCCTCAAACCGCTTGGTGAAGAGAAGCTTGCCGTCAGGAGCAATGCAGCAGAGCGTCCGATCACCATCCGAAGCCGCGACGTGCCCGGTAACCGCAACGCTTAAAGTAGTCAGGCCAACGGCAGACGAATAGACCCATCTCTCTTGAAGTGTCAGCGAAGGAACACCATCGCTGATGGGCATTTCGGAGGTAAGACCCTCTTCCCTGCCCCTCACACGCCTCAATGGTCTCTCCCCAAAAACAGCAATTCGATAATCACGTGGGCTCCCAACCGATCATCGAATGATCCACTGGTCAGGAATAGCTCAAGCCCGACGACTGCTAGCTGCGCATCGACCTCGGGCCATCAAAACTAAGCTCAGTCAGTGAATAGTCAGATAAGGCCAAGTATCGCTTCTTTGGCCCTGTTTGTCGAACGCCACGAGCTCAAGCAGGAGCCGGCCCGCTGCAAGGCCGCCAACGCCCGAGTAGAACGTGTAAGTCCCGTCATCGGCCATATCATCGCCCTGCTGCCCATTGTCCCACAGATAAACCCCAAGCGGCGTCTGCCCTTCAAGAAATAGCTCAACCCGGTCGATGTTTGACCACGAGTTCCCGCTCGCATCCCTAACCACCGCGGTTATCCTAACAATCCCGCCCTGCGTCGTGAGCGATGTGCCGTTGAGGCTCGCCATCTGTATTGTTGGCCGACTGTCCGCCGCGAGAAAGGAAACTCGCGAGCGACCAGATTCCACTGTCGCAGACAGCAGGGATGACCTGGCTCCCCTCACAACGAGATAGGGCCACATATCGCTCTGCTGGCCCGAGGAATCGGTGGCCACCACCCCCACCAGATACTGGCCTGAGGTGAACATCCCAGGATAGATATAGACCGAATAAGTGAACACGCCATCGTCCGCCGTCTGGTCCCCCTCAAGCCCGTCATCGTGCATCAGGATGCCGGTCGGCTCTCCCTGGAAGTAAAGTTCCACCCTTGTAATATCGTTTTTGCCGTCCGGAGTCGCGATCTCCGCCGTTATCGTCAGATCTCCGCCCTCCGCCTGAGAGACGTAGCTGTTGTTGAACGAGACGGCCTCGATGACCGGCGGCATGTCCGATGAAGACCCGGTCAACGCGGCATAAACGTCAATAAGCCCCGCACCAGTCTTGACGCTATCTCCAATCTTCTTGGCGCTTTGCCTCAACCGCTGGACGATCCCGGATGCGGTCTCATCGGGGAAATGCGACCGCAACAGCGCGCAGGCGCCGGCCGCAAACGCCGCAGCACAGGCAGTTCCGTGGAAATAGTCATAACCCAGGGCATAATCGTCCGCCGATAGCGCGCACTCGTAGGTTGGAAGCGTTGTGAGAATCCCATCCTCATCCCCAGGGCCGCCCGCACCGCCGGGGGCCACAACGTCAACCTTTCTGCCCTGC
>QMNL01000104.1 GCA_003647755.1 Candidatus Coatesiibacteriota bacterium | reverse complement strand
TCGGCAGTTTGTCGAGTATCAGTGGATAGAACGGGTCTATCTGTTTCGGCGGGGTCTGAACCACGCGAGGTGAGAACGATTGGTCAAGGGAGGCCGACGTCCCATAATACACCTTGATCTGCATGTCGAATCTCACGCCGCGGACATCTCCCTCGTCGTTCTTGCCGATGGTTGCGCTGTCGATGCTGATCTGCTCGATCTTGTACAGCAGCGGCTCGTGCTCGAGGTAGTAGATAAAGTCAAACAGGTTCTCGAACGTATCCTCGCCGCGCAGCCGGTATGTTCTTGACGGAGGCGATTCCTCCGGGGCCTCCGACAGCATCATGAAGTCGAACATCAGCATGGGGCCGGACTGCTGGCTTATCCAGTTAAAGTAATTGTATGAGGTTCTGGCGTCGTCGGTCACAGGGATTACTTTCTTGCGCTGATACCACTGGTCTGTTAGTTTTGCGAGCGTGGCCCTGACTTCCCCGCGGCTGTCGACCTTTGCCTGCATCTTGTTATAGGCCTCGAGCGCCTTCTTGTTCTCCATGCGAAGGGCCCTCAGCTGATCCGCCTGGTCATAATAGACATACCAGCCACCCACAAGCAGCAGGACCAGCCAGATGGCACCGATTACAATCGTGCTTCTTAGTGCATTACTCACCGAACATCTCCCTTACCGTTTATTTGCTGAGCACTACGGTTGACTCAACGTTCTCGCTCGTGCCTGGGCGATCGGCCCGAAACGGCTGTCGGGATAATCCCGCAGCAGCTGGGCATACTCATCGCCCGCACGCTTCGAATCGCCCAGTTTCAAAAGACAATTGCCTAGCATAAAGAGCACGCCATCCGCCAAGCTCTTGTCCTCGCAACGCTTTGACTGTTCAAACTCCGCAACCGCTCCCTCGAAGTTGCCCATGCTGTAAAGACAATGCCCGAGCCAGTAGTGGACATTGCAGCTCATCGCACTTTGCTTGTTCGTGGCAAGGATGCGATTGAACAGGGCAGCTGACCGCCTGTAATCACCAGACCTGAACAGCTCAAGTGCCCGATCATAATCGGCTGCTGCTCGAGGGGTGGGCTGTGTCGTTGCCTGAACCGTGGTCTTTGCCGGCTTGTCTTGCCTGCCCTCCTCCTTCTTGGCGGGCTGGCCATCCTTTCCGGCCCCCTTGGCCTTAGCACGCGGGGCGGGGAGGCTCTTTGCCTTCTCTTTCGGAGCCATTTTCCTGGCTTTTTTCTTGGACTCTTCCACCTTGGCCGCTGGTTTGGAGCTCACATCTCGGTCTGGAAAGGGACCCAGGACCTCGGACGCTGGCGACGCTTTTGCCTTCGGCCCCCGGTATTTCTCATCCAGCGATCTCTCAGCAGCTGCAAGTTTTTGCTCCCTTTGGAATCGTCTCTGCTCCCAGAGCTTCTTAACCAGTGCCTCGGAACTTTCCTGTTCGGCCCTCAGCCTCCTGAATCTTGGGCTGTTAGCGATCCGCTCGGACTGTGCCAGATACGAGTCAAAGCCCACCCTGAGCATGGCGCCGAATATGTCCGGGCCCTGCATACCAGCCGACAGGGGGGCACCCAAAAGCCCTTGCGCAAGCCCCGGCTGCCTCTGCGAGGCTGTCATAGCCAGATTCGGCGTCGCAACAAAGGTCGAGCCCGGCCGGCTAGCCACCTGCCTCTCGGCCTTGAACCCTAAGCCGTCCTTGCTGTGTTCCTTGACCATCGCCAAGTACGTCTCAGGCTGCAATGCGTCAGGAAACCTGACCCGCAGCACAAAATCCCACACGCCATAGTCACGGATTTTACCCCGTGCAACTGTATCCAGATAAGAGTTCTCAAACGCACTTGCCAGTGCGGTTATTTTGTCCCGCGTGCGCGATTTACCCGTTATTAGATAGCCCCTATTCTCCGACGATTTAATGCTCGTGAACCACAGGGAATCGCACCGTTCCGCAAGGTCACAGAGCTTCAGCAGGGAATCGCTCCACAGGTGAGAGTCCTGTGCCAGGCTGGCCAGCTGCTTCATCTCACTCTCGTAAAGCGAGATCTTCTCGTTGAGCATATCGATCTCGTGCAGGAGTGGCTGTGCGAGCTTCGTCAGGCGGTTGTGATTGTAAGTGTCTTCCTTGAGGTCCTGCATCTCGACGTAGTTGTAGCCGCCCTTGATGACCAAAAGAAGGCTCATCGCGAAGATCACTACCAGGGACAGAAGGCCGTGCCACGCTATCTTGAACGGCTTTTGTGCCTCCTTCAGGTAGTCGGGCGTGAAATCAGTGTGATAATAGCGAGGATTGGTCGGCTCGAGCGATTTCCTCGCCAAGGCAAGTGGCAGCGCAAAGCTCGAAAGAGGCGCCGGTATCTTCGAGGGCTCCATCTCGGTCCCGATGAACTTGCCGTACTTGATGGTCTCCACTTTTGCCTTGGGAAACTTCTCCGAGAAGAACTCTATCGCCGATGGGACATCTAAGTCGCCCGCCAAAACCACCCGGTCGATCTCAGGCAGCCCACCCTCGTCCTGTTCGAATAGGATCTTGCTGTATATCGTTTTGCCGAAATCCGGTGAGCTCGCACCCTCCTGTATGGGCGGGAGAAGCCGCATATACTCCGCCCCTTTCATGATTGAGACGCGGCTGCTGTCGGCGCAGACATATATGAGCGCTGTTATCTCGCCCGGCGCTACTTGGTGGTTGGCGCGAACAAGGCTCATCAGCGCGGTCTCCACGGAGTCAATCAGGCCTATGTATGGCTTGTTGCGGCCCAGAAACCGCTTAAGTTCCTTCAGAGTGTCCAGAAAGGCCGGCTCCTGATCACAGACCATGCAGAGAAGGTTCTTGTCCGCCGCCTTGACATAATTGATCATATCCGGCGAGAGCGACCTCTCGTGCTTGGGCGCAACCAGCTCCATCAGGGCCCTCTTGAGCTTGCGCCCCTTCACGGCAAAGGTATCGCTCAAAAGGTAGTAACTAACTGAGTCCTCGGGGAGATTCACCCCGATCTTGGCCTTCCTAAGGTTATACCCAGACAGTATCCCTAGTAGAGCGGACGAGGCATCTTCCTCCTCCTCATCCCCCTCATCCTCAGCCCTCTCGTCAACCGGAGCCCCCACCTCGGCTATCTCGCCAAACGCCTCCTGGAAAGCGTCCATGGACTCCTTCTCTTGCTCCTCCTCAGTCAGGGGAACACCGAGCGGCGCAGGCAGCTGAGCAATGTCAAGCCGCTTGAGGATCACGCCTTTGTGAGAGAGCGCAATGTGGGCGACCTTGACGTCCGTCCCCTCTATTGATAGTCCTATTGCCTCATTTCTCATAGTTCCCTCCGAAGCAACTCGCCCAACCTCTTCTTGTTGTTCGCGAAGTTGATTGCATTTTCTTTCGATATTCTCCTCAGCCGATAAAGGCGGTAGAGGTCCTGTTCAATCGTTGTCATCCCCTCGCTCCCTGACTCGAAGATCATCTGGTATATCTCGCCCGTGTTGTTGTTCTTGATGGCGGCCCTGACGGACGAGTTGACCAGGAGGACCTCCTTGGCAAGCTGCAGTCGCCCATTGGTGTCAGGGACGAGCTTTTGGGAAATAATTACCGTCAATACATCAGCAAGCCGCATCCGAACCCGCTCCTGGACGCTGGTGGGGCACTCTGCAATGATCCTGTCGATGCTCTCAACCGCCGAACCAGTGTGCAGGGTGGAAAAGACCTTGTGGCCACTGTCGGTGATCTCAAGCGCTGTCAGTATCGTGTCCGGGTCGCGCATCTCCCCGATCACGATTATGTCCGGATCCTGCCTTAGGGCCTGGACTGCGCCCTCCTTGAACGACATCACGTCTCGGCCCACCTCCCGGTGCCGAATGATGCAACGGCGGCTGGTGTGAATCTTCTCAATCGGACTGCCTATGATCACCACGTGCGCCTCGATGGTCTTGTTGTTGGCGTCGATGATGCTGTCAAGCGTTGTGCTCTTGCCGGAGCCGGTTATCCCAGTTATCAGCACGAGTCCCTGCTTCACGTGTGCCAGAGAAAGCGCCCGGGCCACGTTCTGGTGAAGGCCGAGGTCCTTAAACGGGTAAATAGTATCCGAGATCCGCCGCATGTTCAGGGCCAAATGGTCAAGATCAAAGTACGTATCGGCCCTAAACCGGACGCGAGCCCCGTTGAAGGTGATCATGTAGGAGAAGTCAAGATTGCGCCATTCGTAGAGGAACTCCCTCTGCTTGTCCATCAGAAGGTTCTGGATGAGAAAATCGGTCTCGTCCACTGAGAAGGAACCGAGCTTAGGCTCCGGCCTCTTGAAGCCGAACACCCTAAACCATATCTGCTCCCCACAGCCGTGGCTGCCCACGTCAATATCCGACGCCTCGAGCTCCACCGTCCTCGCCAGCCAGCCATCTACCACCCGCTTGAGGCACTGCCGCTGTTCGGCCGAGAGCTCCTTAAGCAGCTTGCCGATGAACATCTGCCGCTCGAAACCCTCCTGCGAGGCCGGCACGTGCACAATCAGCCGAGAGAGTATCTCTCTGGCCCGGCGAACAGTCTGATCGGCCTCGAGAGTGAGCGTCGCTGCTTCAGCCAATCTTTACTCCCACCATGAAACTATTTTCGGGCTATTGTTAAGCTGTCCTGAAAGCGCCTGCATGATGAAATACGAGCTGTAGTGGACTTCACCGGTCCCATTTCCGATGCAGTTGCCGCGAGGGGAATCGCCTATCACGGTTATGTTGCCTGTAACCTTGCCGTGTATCTTATCTACATCATCAGCGATGATTACCCCGTAGAAGTTGCCACGTATGTTCTTGAGCCGCGCGTTCCCGTTCGCGTTGTGGACGACTAGCACCCCGAAGCTGTTGTAATCGAACCCGCAGTGGCAGTAGGTGAAGTTGGGAGCGTTCCAGGTCCCGTTGTTCGGCAGCTCGAGATATGTAACTCCCCTAAGCGGTATATGAATATCGTTAGGGTCCGTGGCATACTGGCTGCCACCTATCCCGCTCTGCGCGATCGCCTTCAGAGTCCCGTCATCAACGCCCACCACAGCATCAGGCGAGCTCGGAAAGCCGCCGTCGAACTGGGCGTTCTCCTCGATCAGACTCGGGTCGAAGCTCGTTGAAGGCGCGAAATCCTGTCCCAAGGAGTTCGTTCCGCCATACTTGGAGCTGCCGCCCCTCGTTATCGCCTGCGTGCTCAGAATCGCAAGGCCGCCCTGGTTGGGGATGATGTTTTCGTTCTGGTCATAGTCCCGGCCATCGACTTTAAGTGTTCCCAGAGTATTTACGTGAGGCTTCGCAGTGATAGCCGACTTGAAGTACTTGGGATAGACCTCAACGACAACCTGCACGGTGTGCGCCGCCTGCCCGTAGGCCCCGGCGGCAACTATCTTGGAGTTGCTCGATGCGGGCATTTTTGAGCAAGTCGCCGAGTATGAGCCATCCGCAAAGGTCGCCGAGATGCTCCCCTGATAACTGTGATTGGTCGTTATGTTATTCAGAGCGACGTTTGCCCCTGAGTGTGCGAGGTTTCTCGCTTCGTTTATGTTGTACGCTTGACAGGCATTAGCCACTGCCTCGTTTCTCCTCTCCTGAGCCCCCATCGTCAGAAACGACATCGCCACCGCCATGCCTAAGACCAGAATGATCGCTGCTTTACCCATTTCCTAAGCCCTCCTATCGCTTTCTCAGTTCAATGACTTATGTTGTGAATAGCTTATCGGATGATCCTCACAGATTCTTTGGGCTGATCGTCTTCTCCCACGCTGCCTCCGAATACCTGTTGTCATATGGCATCGTGCTCTGAACAGTCAGGCCAACATGGATTGACTTGACGTCCGCCGGGTTGAGAGTCAGGTTTCCATACTGGTCGTAGTATTGAAGGTTGAAGCTCGTAACGCCCAGCGAGACCGCCACCGGAGATGCTGCCCCAACTGTCCGGTAGAGAAAGTGGTCGTTCGGGTTGGGGGTAGATGAAGCATCGGAAGTGCTGCTCAAGTTGTAAGTAATGGTGTTGAGGCCGTCCGGAGAGCCATCGCCGTCGGTGTCGATCCCCGCCCAGAACGTTATGCTGTGTGCACCTATCGCGGTGATCGCAGTGCCCGGAGTCGACTCAAACCCCATCTTGTGAAAGTCATACTCGATCATGTTCTTGACCGTCGTAAGCGCCTGTTGAGTCGTAACGTCGAGCATCTGCTCAGTGGTCGACTCGGAGACGCTTGCGGTGAGGCCAATCATCATGAGAATCAGTATCCCGGCCACGATAGCCGAGCCCACGATATCAGCTAGCGCCATCTTGCTTCACCTCCCTTAACCTTTGCTATATGCTGTATGCGAAGATTCG